>JBOFCW010000209.1:0-23717 GCA_051646395.1 Bacteroidales bacterium | reverse complement strand
GTACAGCGGGAAGTCCATCACCGTTTTCAGTTCCGAGTTTTTCGGATAAGCCAGCTTGCTGTCTTTCTGCCAGAAAGAAACGCCCACGTTGTTGTTGAGCCAGGTCTCTCCGACGATGTTGAATTCGGGATATTCTTCGTTGACCGCCTTACACCACGCTGCCATCATGTCAAAATCAGCATAAGGATAAGTATCCTGACGAATACCGTCGATCCGGGCGTATTCGATCCACCAGATGGAGTTCTGAATCAGGTACTCCGCCATATGGCGGTTGCGCTGGTTCAGATCGGGCATCACCGAAACAAACCATCCGTCGACGGCGATGTCGAAATCTTTCTGTGAAGTGTACGGATCATATTGGGGTACGGTGCGGAAAGAAGTCATTTGCGAACCATCAGGGAAATTGAACCAGTCTTTCGAAGGGATATCCTTCAGAAAAAAGTGTTCACTACCACAATGGTTGAAGATCATATCCATTACCATTTTCATCCCTTTCCGGTGCGTTTTGTCCACCAGATCGACAAACTCTTCATTGGTTCCGAAACGGCGGTCTACCTGATAGAAATCGGTTGTCGCATATCCGTGGTAAGAACCTTCGGGCATATCGTTTTCGAGTACCGGATTCAACCACAGGGCGGTTACACCCAGGTCGGACAAGTAATCGAGGCGCTGGGCCATTCCGCGGAAATCGCCTCCATGACGGGCGAAAGAGTTGTTCCGGTCGAGTTTATTTTCAAGCATCCCCTTCACGATATCGTTGGATGTATCGCCATTGGCAAAACGGTCGGGCATCATCAGGTAAAGTACGTCGGCCGATGTAAATCCGGCCTGTCCGCCCTGACGCGGATCGCGTTTTTTCAGTTCGTAAGGAACCGTTAATTTCTTTTTCCCCTTTTTCAGTTCGAAAGTGAACTTCGAAGGAGCCGTATCTTTCAGATCCAGATAAATGAGGAGGTAATTGGGGTTTTCGAGCGAAACGGTTTCCGTAATCCTCACATTGGAATCAGAGGCCGTGACTTCAGATTGGGCGATGTCTTCTCCGTAAAGGAGAACTTGCAGGCGGGTGTTTTTCATTCCGCTCCACCAGAAGGTCGGTTCGACCTTGGAAACTTTCATCGCAGAAAGCGAGCCCGAAGCGATAAGCAGCAGGGCCACAAAAAAAACATGTAGTCGATTCATTAATTATGATATTATAAAGGGTAGATATAAAAAGAGAGGAAAGCTCTACCATGAGGCAAAACTTACGGTCGCAAAATAAGCAGGTATCAGGATATGAATGATTTAAAAAAAAGTCTCTTCTTGAAAAATAGCTTAAAACTCAATATTTTTAGTGGATTCACGAATTATTAAAGCTGTATTAACAACTTTATTCGTAACCTGATCGTAGAGTTCCGGATGTTTGATTTTACGGATAATGAGTTCCATAGATTGCTTTCCTATTTCGTAAGGAAACTGGTCGATTGAGGTGATGGTAGGATCTGTATGCTGAGAAATATATCCGTCACCAAATCCGCAAATGGAAAGTTCGTCGGGAATTTTTACCCCGGCCTTTTTCGTCATAAAGAGAATACCAGCCGCAGTGCTGTCATTGATTGCAAAAATCGCGTCAGGCCGGTTTTTCATTTGCAACACATCCGGAGTGAGTTCTTTTGCTTTGGTATCGGTATCACAGTCGAAGATAATTTGAGGATCTACCTCAATGCGATTTTTCCGCAGAGCGTCGAGATAGCCCATCTTTCTGTTTTTGGCTATCTCCAGTTTCGATTCGGATCCGAAATAGGCAATCCGTTTACAACCGGTATGAATCATGTATTCGACAGCTCCAAATGCACCTTTGTAATCAGAACATACGACTTTATCAGTCAGTACCCCCGTACAGATACGATCGAAAAAAACCAAAGGAACATGGCTGTTGATAACTTCATCGAAATGTTCATAATGTTCGGTAGTCTTGGCTAGAGAAACTAAGATACCTGCCACACGTGTGTTCAAGAGTGTATGAACGGCTTTTACTTCCGTTTGATAATCTTCATTGCTCTGAACGATAATCAATGCAAAATTATTCTTTTCCGCCTCAGCCTCCATGCCCGCAATGATCGTCGAAAAAAAAAGATTGGAGATTTCCGGAATAATCACACCGATGATATTAGATTCTTTTTTGCGTAACGATGCGGCAAGATTATTGGGTTTATAGTGATGACTGGCGGCATAGGCTTTGATTTTCTCTCTGGTTTCGGGAGCAATGGTCGCATCATCACGTAAAGCTCGGGATATGGTTGATACCGAAAGGTTCAACTGCAGGGCAATATCTTTCAGCGTTAAGTGGTGCTTCATAGCTTTATTACATATATTTTAACGAAACAGTAGCAAATATTAAATTGCAATCGTTTGTGAAGTTAAAACGGGGATATCTGACCTCTTTTTATAACAATCTGCTACCTGCCCATCTATATTTGCACAAAACGAAACAACAGAGTGCGTGACTCTAAAGAGATAAACTACTATAAGAACTTCTTATTACTTAATCGCTTTTAGTTTTTCGAATTCAGAGCATTCACGAATTTACACCTAATCCTTACTTTTAAATGAAACACGGAATATTCAAAAATTCCAAAACACTCTTTTGTGTTTTGCTCAGCATCGTCGCCCCTGTAGGCGTGATGGCGCAAAAGGTTATTTCGGTCAAAGGGACCGTGAAGGATGCCACAGGTCTTCCGGTAATCGGAGCGAATGTGATCCAGAAAGGAACCTCAAACGGAGCTATATCCGATTTTGACGGAAACTTCGAATTGCAACTACCGGATACGGCAACACTGGTTGTATCCTACATCGGGTACCTTACCCAAGAACTACATCCTAACACGCAGCAACTTCAAATTGTTCTCAAAGAAGATGCTGTAAATCTTGAAGAAGCGGTTGTGATTGGCTACGGAGCGGTTAAGAAATCGGATGCTACCGGCTCTGTAATCGCCATCAAACCGGATAAAATGAATCGGGGTCAGACGACCAATGCTCAGGACTTGATTACCGGTAAAGTAGCCGGAGTTAACGTTGTCTCGAACGGAGGTTCACCCGGCGGTGGAGCTACGATCCGTATCCGCGGAGGTTCGTCGTTGAATGCCAGCAACGATCCGTTGATCGTGATCGATGGTCTTCCGATGGATAACGACGGGATCAAAGGAGTATCGAACTTCCTGAGCACCATCAATCCGAACGACATCGAAAGCTTTACGGTATTGAAAGATGCTTCGGCAACGGCGATCTACGGATCGCGTGCATCCAACGGGGTAATCATTATCACCACCAAAAAAGGAGAAGCCGGTTCCGGTCCGCGCGTTTCTTACGATGGAAACGTTTCGGTCAGTACCCGCAGAGGTGAGATAAAGGTTCTCAACGGGGATGAATTCCGTGCCATGGTAAAGCAGATGTACGGTCAGGATCCGAATGATAAAGACGGACAGAAAATCGTTGGGATGCTGGGCGAAGGAAATACCAACTGGCAAGATGAAATTTTCCGTCCTGCCTTCGGCATGGATCATAACCTGACGGTAACCGGAGGTTTGAAAAACATGCCTTACCGCTTCTCTTTCGGGTATACGAATCAGGACGGTATTCTGAAAACTTCCGAGTTCGAAAGATATACCGGATCGATGACACTGAATCCTTCATTCTTCGATAACCATCTGAAAGTTAGCCTGAATGCAAAAGGAATGATCGTTAACAACCGATTCGCAAACACTGGTGCTATCGGTGCTGCGATTGCGATGGACCCAACTCAGTCGGTACGCGACGCACGCGAATTGTATGATCAATTCGGAGGATATTTTCAATGGACACAGGTAGACGGCAACGGAAATCCGATTATCAGCAACCTGGCACCTAAAAACCCGGTCGCATTGCTGGAGCAGAAAAATGACCGTTCGAATGCGAAAAGCCTGATCGGAAACGCGCAGTTCGACTATAAATTTCATTTCCTGCCCGATCTGAGAGTCAACCTGAATCTGGGAATGGACTACTCCAGCGGAAACCAGAAGTATTACGCTGATCCGCAAGGTTCTGAATCTACTCCGCGCGGACGTGAGGGATGGGATAAACAAACAAAAACGAATAAGTCGTTGGATTTCTATCTGCAATACGGCAAAACCATCAATGACCATACGTTCGACCTGATGGGCGGTTACGCCTGGCAACACTTCTATAAAGAAGGGAACTATGGCAGTGACGGTGTGACAGAATCATACAATCCTGAATACAAAGAATATAAAACAGAAAGCTACCTAGTATCATTCTTCGGACGTGCAAACTATAACTACGCCGGCAAATATCTGGCTACGCTGACACTACGCCGCGATGGTACTTCGCGCTTCCCGGTTAAAAATCGCTGGGGACTATTTCCTGCCGTAGCTTTGGGATGGAAAGTCAACGAAGAGGCATTTTTGAAAAACGTAAGTTGGTTATCGGATTTGAAACTGCGTTTGGGTTACGGGGTGACCGGTCAGCAGAACCTTGGTTTGGGAGATTATCCCTATATTCCTTCTTATGTGATCAATCAGGAAGGAGCCATGTATCCGATCGGAGGAATTTTCTTCCCGTTAAGCCGTCCGGAAGCCTATAATACCGATCTTAAATGGGAGGAAACTTCTACCTACAATGCCGGTATCGATTTCGGATTTCTTGACAACAGAATCTCCGGATCGGTGGAAGCTTATTACCGTCGTACGGATAACCTGCTGAATGAGGTTGTGATCCCTGCGGGAACCAACTTCAACAACCGGATGATCAGTAATGTCGGATCGCTCGAAAACAAAGGGATTGAATTTTCGATCAACGCCAAACCTGTTGTCACCAACGATTTTATCTGGGATCTGGGATACAATATCACATATAACAACAATAAGATCACCAAACTGACCAATGGCAACAACGACAACTACCTGGTAGAAACAGGAGGTATCAGCCGCGGTACGGGAAGTACGATCCAGGCACATGCCGTAGGACAGGCAGCCAGCTCTTTCTATGTGTATGAGCAGGTTTATGATAATAACGGCAAACCGATCGAAGGTCTTTTCGTTGACAGAAATGACGACGGAGTAATCAACAGCAACGACCGTTACTTCCATAAAAAACCGGCTGCGGATGTAACGATGGGATTGAACTCGAAGTTCACTTATAAAAACTGGGATCTCGGATTCTCGCTTCGTGCAAGCCTTGGAAACTATGTTTATAACGATGTGGCGGCGAATAATGCTGCAACCCGGGTTTATAACGAGAAAGGTTCGAACCTGACAAACATCCCGCTATCGGCATTCGACACGAACTTTACCGGTTTGACGGATTACTATATGTCGGATTATTATATTCAGAATGCTTCATTCCTACGGGTTGACAATATCACATTGGGGTATTCTTTCAGAAACCTGTTTAATAAAGGCCTAATGGGACGTGTTTACGGCACGGTATCCAATCCGTTTGTACTGACTAAATACAAAGGTCTTGATCCTGAAGTGGGCGGAGGAATCGATAATAACATCTATCCGCGTCCGATGGTATCACAAATTGGTGTTTCTCTTACATTCTAAAACCGAACGATAATGAATTTAAAATATATCAAGAAAATCATTCCGGCCTTCGCATTGATGGCCGGATTAATCAGCCTGAACTCTTGCGTTGATGATCTGAATGTCACACCGATTGATCCGGGCGTATCATCCGATTTTGACCAGAACGGTGTATTCGCCAAAATATATGCAACAATGGCGCTTACCGGTCAAAAAGGTGCCGATGGCAATGGAGACGTAAGCGGGATCGATGAAGGTACTTCAGGTTTCTACCGGTTAATCTGGAACCTGAACGAATTACCTACCGACGAAGCGCTTTGCGCCTGGGGTGATGATGGGATAGCCGATTTGAACTTCGGGACCTGGAATGCTTCACACGGACAAGTCGAAGGCTTATATAACCGTTTGTTTTTCGACGTAACGCTTTGCAATCACTTCCTTGAAAAAACAAATGGAAAAGACGATGCGGAAACAGTTCGTCAACGAGCAGAGGTTCGGTTTATGCGTGCCCTCAACTATTATTACCTGCTCGATATGTTTGGCAACGTGCCTTTCGCTCTTGAAGTGAGTATGACGGCTCCATCTCAGATCAGTCGTGCGGAACTGTTCGATTTTATCAACAACGAACTTGCTCAGATTGAACCGGATATGTACGAACCCAAAGCTGCTCCTTACGGACGTGCCGATAAAGCTGCCAACTGGCTATTGCGCTCTCGCCTGCTTCTGAATGCCGGAATCTATTCGGGCAATGCATATTGGGAAGACGCGGCCAATTATGCGAAAAAAGTAATGGATTCACCGTATTCGCTGGTGGATAACTACAGATACCTGTTTATGGCCGACAACGACGCGGGATCACCGAACAATGCGAAAGACGAAATCATTCTGCCGATTGCGGCTCACAGTATCAATACCAGAGCATGGACAACAAGCTTTTTTGTGATTGCCTCGACTCATATGATGGACATGCCCGATTTCGGAATGACTGATGGTTGGAGCGGAAACAGAGCTCGCCAGACGCTGGTGGAAAAATTCTTTCCAAACGGGATACCCGGAGATGCGGATTTGAACGATTTATCAACAATCGGAGACCAAAGAGCCTTGTTTTATGCCAAAGACCGTACGCTCGATATCAAAGCCGTCGATCAGTTCACACAAGGATTGTCTGTTGCGAAGTTTACCAACAAAACGGTAGATCCGGGTTATCCGACCGATTCGAAATTTCCGGATACGGATATTCCGTTCTTACGCGTGGCTGAGGCTTATCTGACATATGCCGAAGCGACACTCAGAGCTGGAGGTAGCCAGGCGGAAGCTCTCAACGCTGTGAATGAATTAAGAGAAAGAGCGAATGCTGTCCCTTTTTCATCAATCGATCTTGATCGGGTTTTGGATGAAAAAGCACGCGAATTCTTCTTCGAAGGACACCGGCGCACCGATCTTATCCGCTACGGGTATTTTACTGGCAGTCGTTACATGTATGACTGGAAAGGCGGAGCTGCCCATGGACAAAGTATCCCCAGCCGTTCCGAACTTTATCCGATCCCTACTTCCGATATGATTGCCAACGGTACGTTGACTCAGAATCCCGGATATTAATCTTAAAAAATAAAACTCTTACAGATGAAAAAAATATTTTTGGGAGCCGGCATCTTTGCCCTTTTCGCATTGGGTGCCTGTCAGGATAATAATGAAACTGTAATTAATCCGGAAGGAGAAGCAGGAACGCTCACCTTCGAATTACACCAACCAGATGCATCCGATAAAGTATATACGCTTCTTGAGGATGATGCTGCTAAAGTAATGGAAACTCTGACGTACGAAAAGCCTGATTATGGATTTAATTCGGTTCCTTCTTATACGATTCAGGTCAGTCTCGATCCCGGATTTCGGAATAAAAACACGCAAATGCTGAAATCAGCAAGCATGGATCTTTCAATCGAACTGATTACGCAGGAGATCAACTCGGCAATTCTGAACCTGCATGAAAAGGCAGATGGATTACCTGATATTACGGAAGCTCAATCTGTTTTTGTACGTATCGTTTCGACCGTATCGCCGGTGGTGAAGCCATCGTATTCCACACCGATAACGCTGAACGTAATTCCGTATGAAATACAAAATGTAGCATTACCGGCAACGTATTACCTGATCGGCCTCGGAGGAGAATGGGGCAATGAAGCGACAAACGTAGGAACAGAACTGATTCCGATGAGCCTTGTAAAAGATTACCCTTATGATAAAGCTACAGGAAAGGGCGAATTTGTATATACAGGCTATTTCAAAGCGAAAGAAGGATTCAAAATCATCGGAATACCGGGCAACTGGGATAAGGATAGTTGGGGAATGACTGATGGCCAATTCACTTACGAAGGTGGAGGAAATATCGAGGTGGCAAAAGACGGTTACTATACCATCACCCTTAACTCCATCACGAATAAGGTAAAAATGGAAGCGGCAGATATCAACCCGGCTCCGGTTGAATGGATCGAAATGCTCGGCGATTTCAGCGGATGGGATGCTAATCCTGTCAAACTGACAGAAAAGAGCGGAACCGAAGGTGCCGTTTGGATTGGTGAAGTCACATTAAAAGAAGATGGAGGTCTTAAATTCCGCGCAGATGGAAAATGGGATAAAAACTGGGGAGGTAAATCATTCCCTTACGCACAACTTCCTTCGGGCGACAACATCCCTACCATAGCGGGAAGCTATCGGGTTGTTTTCAACCAAATCGACGGATGCTATTTCGTTTTCAAAAACAAATAAACCGTAACTTCTACCTTACGGATATACACAACAACTGAAACAATAAAACCGAAAGCTCTTCAGTGCCAGACGGCCTTTTGTTCATATGGTTATTTTCCGGATGGCCTGAAGAGTTTCATTAATTACAATCATTGATCATTATGAATAAATTTAAATCTTCTGTCGGATTACTATTACTTTCGGTCACAACTGCTTTTGCCGGTAGCATCAAATCGCCGGATGGCAATATCACTCTGACATTTGATGTTTCTGCTCTGGGTGAACCGCAGTATGAAATGACTTATAAAGGAAAGCCAGTTGTAAAAACATCCAAACTGGGTCTTGAAGCTAAAAACGGAGAACCGCAAAGTGACATGACTTATTCGGAAGTGAATGCAGAGGCTGCTCTTAATATTGACCTGACAAAAGGATTCAAAATAGAATCGGAAAAAACATCGTCTTTCGACGAAAGCTGGAACCCGGTCTGGGGAGAAGTGAAGACCATCCGTAACAACTACAACGAGATGGAGGTGAAACTGAAACAGCTGGAAACAAGCCGCGAAATGATTGTTCGCTTCCGCGTATTCAACGATGGAATCGGTTTTCGTTATGAATTTCCACAGCAACCGAAGTTATCTTATTTCGTAGTTAAGGAGGAACGCTCTCAGTTTGCCATGAATGGCGATCATTATGCGTTCTGGCTACCGGGTGATTATGATACCCAGGAATATCATACGACCAAATCGAATCTTTCAGAAATCCGCGGGCTGATGAAAGAAGCTGTCACACCGAACTGTTCTCAAACCACATTCTCTGAAACAGGCGTTCAGACTCCGCTGATGATGAAGAGCAAAGATGGCTTGTATATCAATATCCACGAGGCTGCCTTAGTTGACTATTCGGCAATGCACCTCGATTTGAACGACAAGGATATGGTATTCGAATCGCATCTGACTCCGGATGCGCAAGGGATGAAGGGTTATCTGCAAACACCTTGCCAATCGCCATGGCGTACGGTATTGGTAAGCGATGATGCGCGTGAAATCCTGGCTTCAAAAACAATTTATAACCTGAATGATCCGTGTGCTTATGAAACGACCGACTGGATCAAACCGGTAAAATACATCGGTGTTTGGTGGGAAATGATTACAGGAAAAAGTACCTGGGCTTATACAGAGGAGGTTCCTTCGGTTAAATTGGGACAAACCGATTATTCGAAGATGAAAGCATCTCCGAAACACGCTGCTAATACGGCTCATGTGAAAGAGTATATCGACTTTGCCGCTGAAAATGGTTTCGACCAGGTATTGGTTGAAGGATGGAACGAAGGATGGGAAGACTGGTTCGATAAATCGAAAGATTATGTTTTCGACTTCGTTACCCCTTATCCGGATTTCGACGTGGTTGAGTTACGTGAATATGCGAAAAAGAAAGGCGTTCAGCTGATGATGCACCACGAAACTTCGGGGGCTATCCGCAACTACGAGCGTCATATGGACAAAGCATACCAGTTTATGGTTGACAACAACTACAACTCAGTGAAAAGTGGTTATGTGGGCAACATCATCCCGCGTGGCGAACATCATTACGGTCAGTGGGCGAACGACCACTATCTGTATGCGTTGAAAAAAGCCGGTGACTACAAAATCATGGTAAATGCGCATGAAGCGGTTCGTCCTACAGGATTGGCTCGTACATATCCGAACCTGATCGGTAACGAGTCTGCCCGTGGTACGGAATATGAATCATTTGGTGGTAATACGCCGGATCATACGACAATCCTTCCGTTTACCCGCTTGATGGGCGGTCCGATGGACTATACGCCGGGAATTTTCGAAATGGATCTTTCGAAACTGAATCCGGAAAACGGATCGAAAGTGAATACGACGCTGGCCCGTCAGTTGGCTTTGTACGTAACAATGTACAGCCCATTGCAGATGGCTGCCGACATCATCGAAAACTACAAACGTTTTCCTGAACCGTTTCAGTTCATCAAAGACGTGGCCGTTGATTGGGACGACTCAAAATACCTGGAAGCAGAACCGGGAGACTACATCACCGTAGCACGTAAGGCTAAAGGTAAAAATGAATGGTTCGTAGGATGTACGGTAGATGAAAACGGATATACTTCGAAGATATCGTTCGATTTCCTTGAACCGGGTAAAAAATACGAAGCGGTAATCTATAGCGATGCACCGGACGCTCACTATCAGAAAAATCCGCAGGCTTACCGAATCCGTAAGATGAAGGTAACCAACAAAACGAATTTAACTCAGAAATGTGCGCCGGGAGGCGGATACGCAATCTCTATCAAAGAGATCCAGTAATTAATGTTCGGTTTCTACGATTAGGTGTAATCGTAATGAAAAGGGGTGTCGTGGCGACATCCCTTTTTTTTGTAGTAAAGACCTGTGCCATTGTTTTAAAAGCATTGTTGTTTAAAAAATTAACCGAATCATAAATAGTCTGTTATCCGTTTATCCTGCCATATTTTAGAAAACCATCCGACGGAGGAAACTGTTTATAAAGAAGCCGGGCCGAGTATATTATTCGTTTTTCTGAATAAAGAATACGCTTTGATCGGCATGCTCTTGATAAGGGTGCGAAAAACTGAATCTTATTTTATCACTCATTTAAAGGATTAATGAAATGTCAACCGAATTAAGCAAAAATCCCGTTTTTGATGGCATCGGATATGAACCATCACCGTATTCCCGTTCTCTTTATGTTCCGTTGAAAACGGATTATGATCATACGGTTTATGCAAATGCGAATCAGGATAAAAACAAGAAAATATTATTGGTTTGTACCGAAGAAAAGTATTTGCCGACGGCAGATGGAAAAAAGTTTTCAACAGGAAATCATCCGGTAGAAACGTTTGTTCCGCTGCTGCATTTACAAGCGGCAGGATACGAAACCGATATCTATACGCCAACGGGCAAACCCGTGCAGCTTGAAATGTGGGCCATGCCAACGGAAGATGAAGCCGTGACCGGCATATATCATAAATATAAACCGCAACTGGAAAACCCTAAAAGTCTGGAACGCTTTGTTGCAGATCAGATGAAATCAGATTGTGAATACATTGCTGTTTTCATTCCGGGTGGACATGGAGCTCTGATCGGATTGCCTGCGGATGAAAATCTGGGAAAGGTTATCGACTGGGTTATCAAAGAAAACAAATACATGCTCTCTATTTGTCACGGACCGGCCGCGCTGCTCTCTGCCTCTATCAATGTAGCTCCGGAAAATTATCCTTACAAAGGATATCAGATAAAATCATTCCCGGATGGCATCGATAATCAGTTGCCATTGATCGGCTACCTGCCGGGAGAACTGACCTGGCATTACGGAGAAAAACTAAAGGCTTTAGGTGTAAATATCCTGAATACCGATATTACAGGCGCATGCATGACGGATCGTAAATTGGTTACGGGTGATAGCCCTTTAGCAGCAAATGCCTTCGGTAAATTAAGTGCTGAAACATTATTGGGGAAATAGAGCCGACAAGTATTCGCATAATCGGCATCCATCAGCTTTAACGAAGCCGGGGGTCGTACCCGGAGATGAGAAAAGAAGCATATGGTCATAAAAAAAGCGCCTCCCTTACGGGAAGCGCTTTCTTGTTTATATTGAATCGAATCAATAATCAGTTACATTTTTGCGGTTAGCGAAAACGCGGTCGAAATCATCTTTAGATCCTACGATCAGACGTTCAAAATCGCGCTGTCCTGTACCGGCAGGGATCAGGTGACCACAGATAACGTTTTCTTTCAAACCTTCCAGACGGTCAACTTTACCATTGATAGCAGCCTCATTCAATACTTTAGTCGTTTCCTGGAAGGAAGCAGCCGACATAAAGCTGGTTGTCTGAAGTGCCGCACGTGTGATACCCTGAAGGATCTGGTTAGAAGTAGCAGGAATTACATCACGTACTTCAACTAGTTTCTGGTCACGACGTTTCAACATTGAGTTTTCGTCACGAAGTTTACGAGCAGTAACGATCTGTCCAGGTTTCAATGTCTGAGAATCTCCGGCATCAACAACCACTTTTTTACCCCAGATACGATCGTTTTCTTCCATGAAATCATGTTTGTCAACAATCTGTAGTTCCAGGAAGCGAGTATCACCCGGATCAACGATCTGTACTTTACGCATCATCTGACGTACGATTACCTCGAAGTGCTTGTCATTGATCTTCACACCCTGCAGACGGTAAACGTCCTGAACCTCGTTCACGATATATTCCTGAACGGCAGTAGGCCCTTTAATCGCAAGGATATCACCCGGAGTAGTAGCTCCATCAGAAAGTGGTGTACCGGCACGAACATAGTCGTTTTCCTGAACCAGGATCTGTTTTGAAAGTGATACAAGATATTTTTTCACCTCTCCTGTTTTCGATGTCAGCTGAACCTCACGGTTACCACGTTTGATTTTACCGAATGAGATCTCACCATCGATCTCAGCTACAACAGCAGGATTCGAAGGATTACGAGCTTCGAATAGCTCGGTCACACGAGGAAGACCCCCTGTGATATCCCCGGCTTTACCAACCGCGCGTGGAATCTTAACGATAGAATCACCGGCTTTAATCATATCACCGTGGTTCAATACGATGTGAGCACCTACCGGCAAAGCGTAGTTTTTCAACGTGTTACCGTTTTCATCTACGATATGTACGGAAGGAACTTTCGTTTTGTCCTTCGGCTCGATAACGATCTTCTCCTGCAAACCGGTTGTTTCATCCGATTCAACCATGTAAGTAACCCCTTCGATTACATTTTCGAACTGGATCTTACCGGCAACCTCCGAAACGATCAATGCGTTGAACGGGTCCCACTCACAGATAACAGTGCCTTTGGCAATCTCTGTATTCGGCGCGCAATACAATTTCGAACCGTATGGGATATTTGCATTTGTAAGAACGATTTTCGTATTCGGATCTACCACACGCATCTCAGCCAGACGACCCACGACAACCTGCATCGGTTTGCCGGTTTCATCCAAAGCATCAACCGTACGAAGCTCATCGATTTCAAGGATACCATCGTAACGCGATGTTACGTTTGATACGGCGGCGATGTTGGATGCGATACCCCCTACGTGGAACGTACGCAGCGTAAGCTGAGTACCCGGCTCACCGATAGACTGAGCAGCGATAACACCACAAGCCTCACCTTTCTGAACCATACGTCCTGTAGCCAGGTTTCGTCCGTAACATTTCGCACAAACACCTTTTTTCGACTCACAAGTCAATACCGAACGGATTTCAACCGATTCGATCGGAGAATCCTGAATAGCTTTCGCTACATCTTCAGTAATCTCATCACCCGAATGAACAAGCACTTCGCCAGTCAATGGATGAATGATATCATGAACAGATACACGACCCAAAATTCTTTCGAAAAGGGTAGCTACCACTTCTTCATTATTTTTAAGCTCTGTGCAGATCAGACCACGCAATGTTCCACAATCTTCTTCGTGGATAATCACGTCGTTCGCCACGTCAACAAGACGACGAGTCAGATAACCCGCATCGGCTGTTTTAAGGGCGGTATCCGCAAGACCTTTACGCGCACCGTGGGTAGAGATAAAGTACTCCAACACCGACAAACCTTCCTTAAAGTTTGAAAGGATCGGGTTTTCGATAATCTGACCACCTTCAGCACCCGCTTTTTGAGGTTTCGCCATCAAACCACGCATACCGGAAAGCTGACGGATCTGTTCTTTCGATCCACGGGCTCCGGAGTGCATCATCATATATACCGAGTTGAATCCCTGGTTTTCTGATTCCAGTTTCTTCATCAGGATATTCGACAAATTCGAGTTGACATGTGTCCACGTGTCGATGATCTGGTTGTAGCGCTCGTTATTGGTGATGAATCCCATGTTGTAGTTGTTCAGGATCTGCTCAACTTCTTCATAACCTTTTTTCACCAATTCGTCTTTTTCTTCCGGAATGATTACGTCTTCAAGGTTGAACGACAGACCTCCTTTGAAGGCCATCGTGTAACCCAGGTGTTTGATATCATCCAGGAATTCAGCGGTACGAGTCACACCACAAACCTTGATCACATCCCCGATGATGTCGCGAAGTGATTTTTTGGTAAGGACCTCATTGATATAACCGGCTTCTTTCGGTACGAACTCATTTACCATGATACGTCCAACAGAAGTTTCGATCATTTTCTTCACGCTGTTTCCTTTCTCATCCAGGTCGTAAACCATCGCTTTGATACGAGCATGCAAAGTAACTTTGCCCTCGTTGTAAGCGATAAATGCTTCTTCCGGACCGTAGAAAGTCAAGCCTTCACCCATATCGCCTGTACGAAGTTTCGTAATGTAGTACAGACCCAATACCATGTCCTGAGAAGGAACGGTAATCGGCGCACCGTTGGCAGGGTTAAGGATGTTGTGAGCA
This sequence comes from Bacteroidales bacterium, assembly GCA_051646395.1. Classification (GTDB taxonomy): domain Bacteria; phylum Bacteroidota; class Bacteroidia; order Bacteroidales; family JAUNSR01; genus JAUNSR01. Next base: position 8,993 of record JBOFCW010000209.1, on the reverse strand, counting down.
CCAAGCATCAACATCTGTGCCTCAAGGATCGCTTCATTACCCAATGGCAAGTGAACCGCCATCTGGTCACCGTCGAAGTCGGCATTGAAGGCCGTACATGCAAGCGGATGCAGCTGGATCGCTTTCCCTTCGATCATCTTCGGCTGGAAAGCCTGGATACCAAGACGGTGAAGCGTAGGGGCACGGTTGAGTAGTACCGGATGACCTTTCATCACGTGCTCAAGGATATCCCAAACAACCGGTTCTTTCTTATCAACGATTTTCTTCGCCGACTTAACCGTTTTTACGATACCACGCTCGATAAGCTTACGGATGATGAATGGTTTATATAGTTCGGCAGCCATATATTTAGGGATACCGCACTCATGCATTTTCAGTTCCGGACCAACGACGATTACCGAACGTGCAGAATAGTCAACACGTTTACCCAACAAGTTCTGACGGAAACGACCCTGCTTACCTTTCAGTGAGTCAGAAAGAGATTTCAAAGGACGGTTTGCATCCGTTTTAACAGCACTTGATTTACGTGAGTTATCCAGCAACGAGTCAACCGCTTCCTGAAGCATACGTTTTTCATTACGCAAGATCACTTCCGGAGCTTTGATCTCCATCAAGCGTTTCAGACGGTTGTTACGGATAATAACACGACGATAAAGGTCATTCAAGTCAGAAGTCGCAAAACGACCCCCGTCAAGAGGAACCAACGGACGAAGTTCCGGCGGGATTACAGGAACAATCTTCATGACCATCCACTCCGGTTTGTTGCGTCCTTTCGAAGCACGGAACGATTCTACAACCTGCAGACGTTTCAATGCCTCGTTTTTACGCTGCTGCGAACCGTCTGTATTTGCGCGGTGACGCAGTTCGTAAGACAATGTATCCAAATCAAGACGTGCCAACAAATCGTGGATCGCGTCAGCACCCATCTTAGCGATGAATTTGTTCGGATCGTTATCATCCAGCAAATCGTTTTCTCTACCCAAAGAGTCAACGATATCCAGATATTCTTCTTCTGAAAGAAGATCGTATGCCTGTACTCCATCTTCAGCTTTCACACCTGGCTGGATTACGACATAACGCTCGTAATAAACGATTGTATCCAGTTTTTTGGTAGGCAAACCTAACAAATAACCGATTTTATTTGGCAATGAGCGGAAATACCAGATATGAGCCACAGGAACAACCAGCTGGATGTGTCCCATACGCTCACGACGCACTTTCTTTTCTGTAACTTCTACACCACAACGGTCACAAACGATCCCTTTGTAACGGATTCTTTTGTATTTACCGCAATGACATTCGTAATCCTTCACAGGACCAAAGATACGTTCACAGAACAAACCGTCTCTTTCAGGCTTGTAAGTACGATAATTGATCGTTTCCGGTTTTAGAACCTCACCGCTTGAACTTTCCAGAATCTCTTCCGGAGAAGCCAAACCAATGGAGATCTTCGAAAAGTTACTCTTTATCTTGTTATCTTTTCTAAAAGCCATGTTTTTAAATTATAAAGAGTTATCTGATTAAATTCGGATACCCCCGCAAAAGATGCGGAGGCATCCGGTATTTGATTTTTATTATTCCATGTGGATGCTCAGACCCAAACCTCTCAACTCGTGCAACAACACGTTCAGAGATTCCGGGATACCCGGTGTCGGCATAGCCTCACCTTTTACGATCGCTTCATAAGCTTTCGAACGGCCCACTACGTCATCCGATTTGATTGTCAGGATCTCCTGAAGGATATGTGCTGCACCGAAGGCTTCCAGTGCCCATACCTCCATCTCTCCGAAACGCTGACCCCCGAATTGAGCTTTACCTCCGAGTGGCTGCTGCGTAATCAATGAGTAAGGTCCGATAGAACGGGCATGCATTTTGTCTTCAACCATGTGACCCAGTTTAAGCATGTAAGTCACACCCACTGTAGCCGGTTGGTGGAAGCGCTCGCCTGTACCACCATCGTAAAGGTAAGATTTACCATAACGAGGAATACCTGCTTTGTCTGTCCATCCGTTCAAATCATCCAGGCTGGCACCGTCGAAAATAGGAGTGGCAAATTTCTCGCCCAACTCTTTTCCGGCCCATCCCAGTACCGCTTCGAAAATCTGACCCAAGTTCATACGTGAAGGTACCCCAAGTGGGTTCAGCACGATATCAACCGGTGTTCCATCTGCAAGGAAAGGCATATCTTCCTGACGTACGATACGTGACACGATACCTTTGTTACCGTGACGACCGGCCATCTTATCCCCTACGCTGATTTTACGTTTCTTAGCGATATAAACCTTAGCCATCTGGATGATACCTGCTGGCAATTCATCACCGATCGATATATCGAACTTCTTGCGACGTAGTTCCGCATCCACTTCTTTGAACTTCTTCAGATAGTTCATAATCGTAGCGCGGATCAGTTCGTTTTTGCGTTCGTCCGAAGTCCAGTTGCTTACCTCTACCGCACTGAAATCGATATCGTTCAATGCTTTCGAAGTAAATTTAGAACCCTTGGCGATAATCTCAGCACCCAGATAATCTTTCACACCCTGTGACGGAAGTTCGTTTGTCAAGACAAGCAATTTCTCAATCAAAAGGTCTTTCAGACGAGCCAGTTTCACTTCGTATTCTTCGTCCAGTTTCGGAAGAATCGCTTTATCGCTCAATTTTGACTTACGTTTTTTAACGGCTCTTGAGAACAGGTTCGTACCGATAACCACACCTTTCAATGAAGGAGTCGCTTTCAATGACGCATCTTTCACATCACCCGCTTTATCACCGAAGATCGCGCGAAGCAATTTTTCTTCCGGAGATGGATCAGATTCCCCTTTCGGAGTGATCTTACCGATCATGATATCACCCGGTTGGATCAATGCACCAACACGTACGATACCTCTTTCATCCAAATCTTTAGTCGCTTCTTCCGAAACGTTCGGGATATCGGAAGTAAGTTCCTCCATACCACGTTTCGTTTCACGAACTTCAAGAGAATATTCGTCAACATGAACCGAAGTAAGGATATCCTCACGTACCACACGTTCGTTAAGAACGATCGCATCCTCATAGTTATATCCTTTCCAAGGCATGTAAGCCACTTTCAGGTTTTTACCGATTGCCAGCTCACCGCTCGCTGTCGAATAACCTTCAGTCAGGATATCCCCTGTATCCACACGCTGACCTTTCACACATGTCGGACGCAAGTCCATAGTAGTGCTCTGGTTAGTTTTTCTGAATTTAGGGATGAAATATTCTTTTACAGAATCTTCAAAACTTGTGAATTCCTCCTCTTCAGAACGATCGTAACGGATACGAATCACGGTAGCATCTACGAATTCGATAATACCAGGCGCTTCAGCAGTAATCTGAGTACGTGAATCACGGATCAGCTGACCCTCGATACCTGTACCCACGATCGGAGCTTCCGTACGCAAAAGCGGAACGGCCTGGCGCATCATGTTCGATCCCATCAACGCACGGTTGGCATCATCATGCTCAAGGAACGGAATCAATGAAGCGGCAATCGAAGCGATCTGTGTAGGCGATACGTCCATCAGATTTACCTCTTCCGGTCCTACAACCGGGAAGTCACCTTCCTGACGAGCTTTCACACGAGTACGGATAAATGTACCGTCTTCATTCAACGGAGCATTACCCTGCGCGATGATTTTACCTTCTTCGATCTCAGCTGTAAGATAAACGATATCCTGATTGCTAAGATTTACTTTTCCGTCTTCTACCTGACGATATGGAGTTTCAATGAATCCAAGATCATTGATTTTTGCATAAACGCAAAGAGACGAGATCAAACCGATATTCGGTCCCTCCGGTGTTTCGATCGGACACAAACGTCCGTAGTGCGTAAAGTGAACGTCACGAACCTCGAAACCGGCACGCTCACGAGAAAGACCACCAGGTCCGAGGGCTGACATACGACGTTTGTGCGTCAACTCCGCCAGCGGGTTGGTCTGGTCCATAAACTGTGAAAGCGCATTCGTACCGAAGAATGAATTGATCACCGACGAAATTGTTTTCGCGTTGATCAAATCGATCGGTGTAAACACCTCGTTGTCGCGTACATTCATACGTTCACGGATCGTACGAGCCATACGAGCCAATCCGATACCGAACTGGTTGTAAAGCTGTTCTCCTACCGTACGAACGCGACGGTTAGACAAGTGGTCGATATCATCCACATCCGCTTTCGAGTTGATCAACTCGATCAGATATTTGATGATTTCGATGATATCTTCTTTTGTCAATACTTTTGTATCCATCGGAGTTGTCAGATTCAACTTACGATTGATACGGTAACGACCCACTTCACCCAGGTCATATCTCTTTTCAGAGAAGAACAGGTTCGTGATCACCTCGCGTGCAGAAGCGTCATCAGCCGGCTCTGCGTTACGAAGCTGTCGGTATATATAAAGCACCGCTTCTTTCTCCGAGTTCGAAGGGTCTTTCTGAAGGGTGTTATAAATGATCGCGTAATCCGAAAGATTTGTATCTTCCTTATGTAGAAGAACCGTTTGAACGCCGGCATCAACAATCTCTTCGATGTTGATCTCGTCCAGAATAGTTTCACGATCGATGATTACCTCATTACGCTCGATAGAAACCACCTCACCGGTATCTTCATCAACAAAATCTTCAACCCAGATCTTAAGCACACGGGCAGCAAGTTTGCGGCCTACGGCTTTTTTCAGGTTTGTTTTTGTTGCCTTCACCTCTTCCGCCAAACCGAAAATCTCAAGGATATCCTTATCCCCCTCAAAACCGATTGCACGTAAAAGAGTAGTTACAGGTAATTTTTTCTTACGGTCAATATACGCATACATCACGTTATTGATATCCGTAGCGAATTCAATCCAAGATCCTTTAAACGGAATGATACGAGCTGAATAAAGCTTGGTACCATTTGCGTGAACACTCTGACCGAAGAAAACACCCGGAGAACGATGCAACTGTGAAACGACTACACGTTCTGCTCCGTTGATTACGAAGGTTCCTTTTTCAGTCATATATGGGATTGGTCCCAGATATACATCCTGAATTACCGTATCGAAGTCCTCATGATCCGGATCCGTACAGTATAATTTCAGTTTCGCTTTTAACGGTACACTATATGTAAGCCCTCTTTCCAAACACTCATCAATCGTGTAGCGTGGTGGATCGATATAATAATCTAAGAATTCCAGAACGAAATTGTTACGAGTATCGGCAATCGGAAAGTTTTCTGCGAATACTTTGTATAATCCTTCGTTTTTTCTTTTTTCGGGCGGAGTATCAAGTTGTAGAAAGTCTTGAAATGACTTCAATTGTACTTCAAGGAAATCCGGATATTGTAGCGGATTTTTGATTGAAGCAAAATTTACCCGTTGTTTACCAATATTTGAAGACATTTATCAATAGATTAATTGAACTTAATATGAATTATATACGCAAAAAGGTTAAGAGACCTCTTGAGGAGGACTCTTAACCAAAATACCTGATTAACAGGCTAAATTATTTAAGTTCAACTTCAGCTCCAGCTTCTGTCAACTGATTTTTAAGAGCTTCTGCTTCAGCTTTGTCTACACCTTCTTTGATTGCGCTTGGTGCACCATCAACGATATCTTTAGCTTCTTTCAAGCCAAGACCTGTAAGTTCTTTAACAAGCTTAACGATCGCTAGTTTGTTAGCACCTGCTGATTTCAAAATAACATCGAAAGATGTTTTTTCTTCAACAGCTGCACCAGCAGCAGGAGCAGCAACAGCAACAGCTGCAGCAGCAGGTTCAATTCCGTATTCTTCTTTCAAAATTTGAGCAAGTTCGTTTACTTCCTTTACAGTCAAGTTAACTAGTTGTTCAGCTAAAGCTTTCAAATCTGCCATTTTAGTATGTATTAAATAGTTATTTTTACTAATCTTGTTTGTAATAAATTATCTTTCTGATAGAGTCTGTAGTACTCCGTGAATTGTGTTTCCGCTGTTCTGAAGAGCAGAGATAACGTTCTTAGCAGGCGACTGCAACAATGCGATAACGTCGGCGATAAGTTCGTTTTTGCTCTTGATAGCAACAAGGGCGTCAAGCTGATCAGCTCCTACATAGAAGCTTTGTTCAACGTAAGCTGCTTTCAATGCAGGAAGTGCGTCTTTCCCTTTCGCGAAATCTTTGATCAGTTTCGCAGGAGCGTTTCCTGTATTTGAGAACATGATAGTTGATGATCCTTTCAATGAGCTGTTAAGCGCAGAGAAATCTTCTCCTGTCAGTTCCAAAGCTTTTTTGAACATAGTGTTTTTAACCACTACAAGCTTGATATCACTTTTGAAACATGCTCTTCTTAACTGGCTTGTTTTGTCTGCATTCATTGATGCAGTGTCAGTTATATAGAAGTGAGCATACTCACGGATCAAAGATCCTAGCTGCTCTATATTTGTGCTTTTGTCTTCCTTTCTCATAATTCAAAAATTTTAAATCTCGTCAACTGATTTCGGCTCGATTTTAATTCCCGGGCTCATTGTACTTGAAAGGAATACACTCTTAATATAGGTACCTTTAGCAGCGGCTGGTTTCAATTTCACAAGAGCAGAAACGAATTCCTTAGCGTTATCGCGGATCTGATCTGGTGAGAAAGATACTTTACCGATTGACGCGTGAACGATACCGTTCTTGTCAACTTTAAAGTCGATTTTACCCTGTTTTACCTCTTTCACAGCTTTCGCTACGTCATTGGTTACAGTACCTGATTTCGGGTTTGGCATCAAACCACGAGGACCTAGGACACGACCTAAAGCACCGATTTTACCCATGATAGCAGGCTGAGTGATGATTACATCGATATCAGTCCAACCACCTTTGATTTTTTCAATATATTCGTCAAGACCTACGTATTCAGCTCCTGCTTCTTTCGCTGCAGCTTCCTGATCCGGAGTACAAAGAACAAGCACACGTACCTGTTTTCCTGTACCATGAGGAAGAGAAACTACCCCGCGAACCATCTGGTTTGCTTTACGAGGGTCTACCCCAAGACGCACGTCGATATCTACAGAAGAGTCAAACTTTGTAAAAGTAATCTCTTTTACCAAAGAAGAAGCTTCTTTCAGTGAATAAGATTTCCCTGCTTCAATCTTTTCTGCAGCCAACTTTTGATTTTTCGTCAGTTTTCCCATTTCAATTGAAGTTTAATTAGTTATTACCAGGGAATTCCCCTTTTACTGTGATACCCATGCTTCTGGCTGTACCAGCAACCATAGTCATAGCTGAATCCAAAGTAAAACAGTTCATGTCAACCATTTTATCTTCAGCAATAGTTTTCACCTGTTCCCAAGTAATCTCAGCAATTTTTCTGCGGTTAGGCTCTGCAGATCCGCTCTTTTGCTTAGTTACCTCAAGCAACTGAACCGGTACCGGTGGAGTCTTAACTACGAAATCGAAAGATTTATCTGTGTAGTAAGTGATTACTACTGGTAAGATCTTCCCTGCTTTTTCCTGAGTTCTGGCGTTGAATTGCTTGCAGAACTCCATGATGTTGATACCTTTAGAACCTAGAGCAGGTCCTACTGGCGGAGATGGGTTCGCAGCGCCTCCTTTGATTTGCAATTTAATTTGTCCAGCAATCTCTTTAGCCATTTTTCTTTTTAATTAAAAATGAAACATTTTAAGAAACTTCACTTTGCGTAACTCAAAGTTATTGTTCCTTCTCAACTTGCATAAAGCCAAGTTCGAGCGGAGTTTTCCGTCCGAAAATTTTGACCATTACTTTCAGTTTCTTTTTCTCATTGTTCACCTCTTCGATCACACCGCTAAAGCCACTAAATGGCCCGTGATTCACCTTTACGGTTTCACCCACGAAATAAGGAATGTTCAGCTCTTCAGCCTGCTCCTCAATCTCATCCACTGTTCCCAGCATCCGATTAATTTCGCTTTGTCTTAACGGCTCGGGATTCTTACTGTTCTTGCCTCCCAGGAATCCGATCACATTCGTCGTATTCACCAGGCGGTGAGGAACCTCACCTACAAGCGCAGCTTGAACAAAAACATAACCAGAATAAAGCACATGTTCTTTCATGACCTTTTTCCCGTTACGTACCGAATAAACCTTTTCAGTCGGTATTAACACTTGGGATACGAAATCACCAAGGTCAGTATTCTTGATTTCTGCCTCAAGAGTTTCCTTAACCTTGTTTTCTTTTCCACTGATGGCACGTAAAACATACCATTCTTTTTTGATCTCAGACATTAATAAACCTCCCGAAATTAGAACATCTTCTCGTAGAAGAAACGCATGATATTTTCGAAACCTAGGTCGATCACCCAAATAGCTAGTGCTATAAGTAGGGAAGCAAACATTACAACTACAGCGCTATTTGATAATTCAGACCGTGACGGCCAAGAAACCTTATTAACAAGTTCGTTATAAGATTCTTTTATTGATTCTACTATCTTCATTCTCTTAAGAATTAGCACGGGTCGAGAGGCTCGAACTCCCGACACCCGGTTTTGGAGACCGGTGCTCTACCAACTGAGCTAGACCCGTTTGTTTAAAACAGCCCCTCCGCAAAGAGGAGCTGTAATTGAATATATTTAAAAAATATTACTCAATGATTTCTGTGATCTGACCAGAACCTACTGTACGTCCACCTTCACGGATAGCGAAGCGAAGACCTAGGTCGATAGCTACAGGGTAGATAAGTTCTACGTTGATCTGTACGTTATCACCTGGCATAACCATTTCAGTTCCTTCTGGAAGAGTGATCTCACCAGTTACGTCCAATGTACGTAGGTAGAACTGAGGACGGTATTTGTTATGGAATGGAGTGTGACGACCACCTTCTTCTTTTTTCAGAACGTAGATCTGAGCAACGAATTTAGTGTGAGGTTTCACTTTTCCTGGGTGACAGATAACCATACCACGTTTGATCTGGTTTTTGTCGATACCACGAAGAAGTAGACCTACGTTGTCACCAGCTTCACCCTGATCCAACAATTTGCGGAACATTTCCACACCTGTTACAACAGATTTCTG
>JBOFCW010000200.1:0-2071 GCA_051646395.1 Bacteroidales bacterium | reverse complement strand
CCTTCATTCGTTCTCCATACCAACTTTTTGGTAAAGTCGGCACCTTTCAGGTCGGCTGTTACTTTATCCATCCATTCCTGTGTTGAAACGGGTGGAAATTCAGAAAACAGCTTTTCTTTACATTCTGCCATAATTTTTTTATAATTAATAATTAAGAAACAGGTTTCGCAGGAGAAAATTCAAAACGATACATATCCCTTCGATCTTCCACGTCTCGAAGCGATTTAAGGTTGTCGCATTGGTGTGTCTTTCTTTTCCAGCAGCGGCAAATTTACTATAATTGCCTAAAAAGCAAATATTTTTTTAATAAATAAATGTATGAATAACTGAGGAGTCATGTAATTATTTGATTTTTCTCTGATAAATGAGGGATACTGATTTTGGATTATGTCTCATAGAAAACAATAATTTGTTTGTCTTTTATATATTTGTGGTCAATAATGTTATTTTTAATTATCAATTATAATAATTCAATTACAGTTTAAAAGCTTGAAGTCATCCATACTCAAAATATGCGAATCAATAAGCAGGAAAGAAACTTAATACCATTACAACTGTAAAAAAACAGAATATTTAAGATGAAGAGAGGAAATATAGTGCTGCCATTATTAGCTTTAATGCATACTACCAGTCATGTACAAGCCGAAGAAAAAAAATTATCGACAGCCAGAGAGTTGATACCTGTTGTAAGATTCAGTGATAATATTCGTGTTAAATTCGGAGGATTCGTGCGAGCCGAATATTATATCGATAGCCGGGAAATGGTGGGAGCCGTGGATGATCTTTTCGGTTTTTTTCCTGAACGAAAAGATTACGATCCAAACGGAAAAGATCTGAATGCCGTTGTACGGCAAAATATCTCGACCCAAGCAACCCGATTTAGTGCATTAATCGAAGGGCCGGATTTACTAAAGGCAAAGTCATCAGCTTATTTTGAATTTGATTTTACAGGCGGAAATGCAGTGAATTTGCGCCTTCGCCATGCATGGGTTAAAATGAACTGGACTAAAACGGGCATTCTGCTTGGGAAAACATGGAATCCAATGGCCGAAGCAACTTTCCCGAATGTAGCAGGTGTACATGCGGGAGCACCATTCAGACCATTTGGCCGAGCCGATCAATTGCGGATGACATATAATCCGCGACCAGAGGTTTGTTTGTTGCTTGCGGGCGTTTATCAGACCGAGCACCGGTCGCAAGTAGATGGTACGCAAGGGGGAGATGTTCGATCGAATCCGTTTCCGGAACTTCATCTCCAGTTAAGGTATAACACGGCATCTGTTTCAGCCGGATTAATGACCGAATTCAAGACAATGCGTCCTGCAACCCGTACGACAGGGACAAATGGAACCTATCGCACCAATGAGCGAGTCCATTCATTTGCAGCAGGAGCATATGCCAATGCGAATTTAGCTTTATGGAATATAAATGGTGGTATCATTTACGGACAGAATATGGGAGAGTTCTTCATGCAAGGAGGATATGCTGTCAGAACACTTGATCCGGAAACGGGTGCTCGTACTTATTCCACTTCAGGCGTAGGTTCGGTATGGGCAAACATCAATTATGGCCGTCAATGGATAGTGGGAGTATTCGGAGGATATGAACGGAATATGGGATTCCGGCATGACTTGCAGGAAAATAGTCCATTTTTTGGTCGCTGGCAGGATGTAGCTTACATTTATCGAATTGCACCTTCTTTAAAGTATACGTATAAGCAATGGTGTTTTCAGGCCGAAGTAGATTATGATATTGCAGCTTATGGTAACGTTGATTATGCCGACAAAGGAAAAGTGAAGAATGCTGAAGCTGTAAGCGGAATACGGGGTGTCTTCGTAACGACTTTTTCTTTTTAAAAACCTATAAGCCAAATATTTAATAAAAAGTAAGCGGAGTTTGTTGAATATTTTCTTTTTACTGTGAGAACAAATCAGTTAATCACAGAGTAAGTCATATAAATACATGTATCATTTATTTAATAATACGGACTGTCTAACAATTTAGTCAGTCCTGTTTTTTATACCTCAACTCTGGTTGTTCAATAACACCTTTTCCGGATCTGATTTTATTC
>JBOFCW010000188.1:0-12127 GCA_051646395.1 Bacteroidales bacterium | reverse complement strand
CTGCTCTGGGGCTATATCCTGTGGCTGATCCGACGATGGTGTCGGCTGCAGCCGATCCTTCCTTTTTGCAGTATTTTGTGCAAGACGGAATCTACTGGCATTTTCTGACCTATTGTGCCGGAGTGGGCGGCAGCTTACTGATTATCGGTTCTGCTGCAGGCGTGGTCGTGATGGGTATCGAGCAGATTCATTTCACCTGGTATTTCAAACACATCTCGTTGTATGCCTTTCTTGGATACCTGGCGGGAGCGGCCGTGTTTATCGCGGAGGTTTTGCTGTTTCAGGGTAATTTATAATTTGATTAATAGTTAGATAAGTATAACATAGAATCCTGTAAACACATATTTTTGTTAGCAAACGAATATGAGTTTAAGCATGCCGGCTGAGTTGTGAAACTAGCCGGCATGCTTTTTTTGCATTTCAGTAATTGATTTTTCCGTTTCGGTAATTTTTTCTCGAAGGCAGATCTTCGTCATCTTTATTTTTATCCTAAAATAATAAATTCAGACAAATGAGATCAATTTTAAAATGGATGATGATTCCGTCTTTGCTTGTCTTTTTGAGCAGCTGTTCGGAAAAAAAAGAAGAAAAAACCAAATCCGACCTGACGGTAAAAGTGAATGACGTGCGTTCGCGCCTCGACGACAAGCAGGAGGAGTTTCCTTTTATAGCGAAGCCTTTTCGCAGTTCAGAGCTATCGTTTCGCGTCAGCGGGCCGATTTTACAGTTCGATGTGATTGCCGGTAATTTTTACCGCAAAGGGGAGGTGATTGCCCGTATTGATCCACGCGATTTCACGATTCGAAAAGAACGGGCGGAAGCCGTTTATACGCAAGCCAAAGCAGAATTCGAACGGGTAAAAGCGTTGTTTGAAAAGAATAACCTGTCGGCCAGCGCTTTTGAAAAAGCCCGTGCCGAATATACGACTGCCCGGACTTCGTACGAAACAGCATCCAACGAGTTGAACGATACCGGGCTTATTGCTCCTTTCGACGGATTCGTGGGGGAAGTGTTTATGGAAAAATACCAGGATGTAAAAGCTACGCAACCTGTGCTGACCTTCGTCGAACTCGACCGGTTGCGGATAGAGGCTTATGTGCCGCAACACATGGTTGGTCTGTTGCGTGATCAGAAGAACGTCGAAGTGGTTTTCGACGCATTTCCGGAAGATCGTTTTTCGGCGGGACTGCTGGATATATCCAAGAATACGACCCGCAACAACCTCTCTTATTTATTGACTTCCGAACTTAAAAATCCGGATCATCGTATCCTTGCCGGAATGTCGGGGAAACTGGTGTTTAATCAGGTTGTTGCTGCCGATGAGCCTCTTACGGTAATTCCGCAGAAAGCATTGTGTCACCGCCCTTCGCTGGGTGAGTACGTATGGGTGATCAACCCCGAAACCTCTTGTGCCGAAGTGCGCCGGGTGAAGACCGGCCGGATGATTTCGGGCGGGATGATCGAGATTCACGACGGTGTCATATCGGGTGAGAAAATTGCGGTATCCGGGTTGCGTTTTCTATCGCAACAGAAGAAAGTGAATGTGATTGATGAAGGGATCGCTTCTACTGCCTCCTCGTCTGCAAAACGTATAATGCCTTAATTCCGCGAACAATGAATTTTGTAAAATATTTTCTGCGTAACAAACCTGTTACGCTTCTGATCTTGTTTCTTGTTTTTGCGGGAGGGATTTTCGCTTACCTCAAGATGGGAAAGCTCGAAGACGCCCCTTTTACCATTAAGCAGGCATTGGTAGTTACTCCTTATCCGGGCGCTTCGCCTTCGGAAGTGCAGAGTCAGGTTACCGATGTTTTGGAAGAATCGATTCAGTCGCTGGGTGAATTGTATTATCTGAAAACGGAAAACCGCGCGGGTTTGTCGAAAATTACGGTATATGTAAAAAAAGAAATCCGCGCCGAAGAGATGCAGCAACTCTGGGATAAGCTTCGCCGGAAGGTCAATGATGTGCAGGGAAAACTGCCGTCAGGTGCCGGCCCTTCGGTGGTCAACGATGATTTTGGCGATGTGTTGGGGGTGTTCTATTCGCTCACCGGGAGCAAATACTCTTATCGTCAGCTCGAGGAGCAGGCCAAGCTGATCAAGAATGATCTGTTGAAAGTGAAAGATGTTGCCAAGGTGGAACTTTACGGAACGCAGGTACCGACGATCGACGTCGAGGTAATGCCTTCTTTGATGGCCGCTACGGGTATTACAACCCATGATATCATGCAGGCGTTCGAATCGCAAAATAAAGTGGTGGATGCCGGTTCGATGGAAACGGACGAACATCGTATCCGCATCGAATCTACGGGTAATTTTTATTCGCTCGACGATATTCGCGGTCTTATGATCGTTTCGCGAACCGGAGAAAACGTCCGTTTGGGAGATATCGCTCAGATACAAGAAAACTACAAGACTCCGGCCGCGAATATCATGCGCGTGAATGGAGAGCCTGCTATCGGTATCGCTATTTCGACCGTCCCTACCGGGAATGTGGTAGATATGGCCGAACTCGTGAAAGATCGGATCGATTGGTTTTCGGAGGAGATGCCGGAAGGTTTTACTCTGACCTCGATTTATGATCAGGGATACGAATCGGCGGTAGCCAACAAGGGATTTATCCTGAATCTGATTATCTCGGTGGTAACCGTTGTGGCGATTCTGTTATTTTTTATCGGGTTCAAAAACGGACTGTTGGTAGGAAGCGGACTTGTATTCTCGATCTTTGCAACGCTTATCGTTATGTTTGCTCAGGGCATCGCTCTGCAGCGTATGTCGCTGGCGGCAATCATTATCGCCATGGGAATGTTGGTGGATAATGCGATCGTCGTATCCGATTCGGCCTTGGTAAATATGCAGAAAGGAATGCGCAAACGGGTTGCCATTCTGCAGGCTTGTAGTTCAACGGCGCTGCCATTGCTGGCGGCTACGGTGATTGCTATCCTTACTTTCCTGCCGATCTATTATTCGCCACACATTACCGGCGAGTTGCTGGCTTCGCTGGTTGTCGTAATCGGCGTTTCATTGATGTTCAGTTGGGTGTTCTCGCTTACGCAAACGCCATTTTGTATTCAGGAGTTTGTTCGTCGTCCCCGTCCGGATGAATTGCAGGGGGAATTGTTTACCGGAAAGGTATACGATCGTTTCCGCCGTTCTTTGCGTTGGGTGATTCGTCATCGATATGTGGCGGTGGGATCGATGGTCGTCTTGCTTTTTCTCTCGGCCTGGAGTTTCCGTTATATCCCGAAGGTTTTCGTGCCGGCACTGGATAAGAATTATTTTACGATGGACCTATGGTTGCCAGAAGGGGTGCGAATTGAGAAAACCGATGCGTTGATTGCTGAGATGTCTGATTATGTGGGGCAGTTTCCGGAAACGGAATTCGTTTCCGGTTTCGTTGGCCGCACGCCTCCCCGCTACTATTTATCGAATGTATCTTTCGGTCCGCAACCGAATTACGGACAGATTCTGGTAAAAGCCAAAACTCCGGCTGATGCGCGGAGTTTGCAACAACGGTTACAAGACAGTATCCGTGATGTTTTTCCCGAACCGCTGATCAAGGTGAATCGTTTTGAATTGAGTCCGTTGACCGAGGCTCTGATCGAGGCTCGCTTTCTGGGTCCTGATCCGGCCGTGTTGGATTCATTGACGGGGCAGGCGATCGAGATTATGCGGAAGAATCCGAAGGTTGCTGATGCCCGCAATGAATGGGGCAATATGACCCGGGTGGTCCGTCCGGTATATGATCCGCTAAAAGCCGGCACCATGGGGATTACCAAGGCTTCGATGATGGAGTCGGTTCGTTCGATCCGCGAAGGGGCGCCGGTCGGTATTTACCGCGATCGCGAAAAGAAAGTTCCTGTTTTGCTCAAGACAGATGCAACGGATATTCAGAATACCCAGGCATTGGGCAACTTTTATGTGTGGAACGGGGATAATTCGGCTCCATTGTCGCAGGTAACGGCCGATATCGAGACCGGATGGGAGTTTCCGCAGATCCGTACCTATAACCGGCAGCTTTCGATGGCGGCGATGTGTGGTGTAAAACCCGGATATACGATGGCCGAAGTGCACGGAGAAATACGAAACGAGATTGAACGGATGGAAATACCGGAGGGTTATACGTTCTTCTGGGATTCTCAGTTCAAAGATCAGGGTGAGGGACTTCAGGCTCTGACGAAGTTTTTCCCGTTGGCTTTCCTTTTGCTGATCGTAATCCTGGTTGCCCTGTTTGGCAATTTCCGTCAGCCTTTGCTGATTCTATGTATTCTGCCTCTTTCGCTTATCGGAGTGGCGGTTGGATTGTTACTCACCGGTTTCGATTTCGGCTTTTTCCCCATTGCGGGATGGCTCGGATTATTGGGTATGATCATCAAGAATGTCATCGTGTTGATTGATGAAATCAATGTGCTGCAGAAAAACGGTGTTTCGGCCTACGAGTCGATCATCGAAGCGACCGTATCGCGTACGCGCCCGGTTCTGATGGCCGCCACAACGACTATCTTCGGCATGGTGCCCCTGTTGTTTGATGTCGCCTTCGGAGGAATGGCCGCTACGATAATCTTCGGGCTCACCTTTGCCACCATGTTGACTTTGTTCATCACGCCGGCTCTGTATGCCTTATTCTATAAAGTAAAAGAAGCTTGATAAAATGTATAAAACAATATTATTCAGTCTCTTTGCCTGTTGTTTTACTACCGCTTTCTCACAGGAAGACCTGGCGGCGAAATACCGGCAAATGGCAATCGATTATAATTACGACCTGAAATCGGCACAACGCAACATCGAAGCGAGTATGGAACTCGAAAAGATGGCCGGAGCCGATCTGAAACCCCGCTTATCGGGGAATGCGAATTTCCAGTTTACCGGAAATCCGACCGAACTGAATCTGAACCTGCCCATGCTTGATCAGCCACTCTCTTTTCAGGGACAGCAAACAACCTATGGAGCTTCGGTATCATTGACGCAGCCTGTTTATACGGGTGGGCGGTTACTTGAAACGTTGCGTAAAGCGCAACATCAACAGTCGATGTCAAAACATCAGGCAGAGGTGGTGCGCTCGTCGGTTTGTTATCAAACCGATATGCAATACTGGACTACCGTGGCCCGTCATGAACTGGTGACCATCAGCGATGAGTTTCGGAATTCGATGGCTTCGCTGGTAGAGACGATCCGGGAGCGTGTCGAAGTCGGTATGGTCGATCCGCAGGACCTGTTAATGGCTGAGGTTAAGCTCAATGAGGCGGAATATCTTCTATTACAGGCACAGAATAATTTCGAAACGGGTCGTATGGCTCTCAATTCGATGATCGGAATGGAGTTGGTGCAGCCGACACCGGTTGCAGAAAGGGTTCCCATTGTAGATGCCGATCCGGGATTGTGGAATTTTGAAAATGCCCGTCCCGAAATGGAGGTAGCCCGCGACCAGATTCAGATCGCCAAAAGTAACCTGAAGATCAACCGGTCGAAATACCTGCCGCAGGTTTCGATAGGGGCAGATGGAAGCTATGGGAAACCGGGATATGACTTTCGCCCGGATATGGATCCGAACTATGCCCTTTATGCGCGTGTTTCCGTTCCCATTTTCGAATGGGGAAAGCGAAGAAGCGAAAAGCGATTTTCTCAACAGCAGATCGGCATGGCGGAAGATAATCTGGGTAAGGTGAAAGATCGTGTGACACTCGAAACGCAAACGGCCCGCATCTCCCTCAAACAGGCACTTCAGCGCGTCGAACTCGCAGCTTCGTCGTTGAGCAAGGCGCGTGATAATGAACAAAAAGCAACCGAACGTTATGCCGAGGGACGCATATCCATCCTGGAGGTGATCGATGCGCAGGTTTACCGGATGAATGCACAAATGAATTTTACCCAGGCAAAGGCCAATGCACAGGCAAGCTACGCGGGCTTAATGAAAGCTTTGAATCTGTACGGAACCGACGGGAATTTAGTAACTTTGTATAAATGAAGACGATCGATGTAAAAAAACGTACCGGCTTATATGCGTTGCTTTTTGCCGGTCTGGGAGTTTTCTCCTATCTTTTATTGATGAATTTTACCACATTGGGAGATATTTCCAATGTGGCTTCTTCTGTCGCGTTTATCGCTTTTTTTATTTTCGCATTCAATGTGGTCGGGTTTTCCACGCTTTGGCTCAGCTCCTGGATCAATACGCGATATCCGCGTTATGTGGGTAATCGCTGGAAGATCGGAGCGCTTTATCTGATTGTGGCCTTGCTGCTTCTTTCACTCAATTACGGGATTCTGGTATCCGCAAAATTGCTGGCCGGATCCAACAGACCGTTTATTTTTCCGAACGGAGGGATTCGCGTACTGATTCTGGTATGGCTTGCGGAGTTGGTTATCATCGGCTTGTTGCTGGTAAACCGATCGATTCAGGATTCGCTTGTGTTGCAGAAAAAAACGGCTCAACTACAAAAAGAGAACAACGAGGCCCGTTTCATGGCTTTACAAAGTCAGCTGAATCCGCATTTTCTTTTTAACAGCCTGAATACACTGATTGCAGAAATCGAATACGATCCGCAGGGAGCCGTGGCTTTTACCAAAAGTCTTTCCTACGTTTACCGCTATGTATTGCAATGTCAGGACAAACGGTTGGTCATGCTGGAGGAGGAACTTGAATTTTCACGCTCTTATTTGTTTTTACATAAAGTGAGACTGGGCGACTGCATCGAATGGGATGTGCAGATTCCGGCCGAGTACCTTGAAAGCATGCTACCTCCGCTTACGCTTCAATTGTTGGTTGAAAATGTGATCAAACACAACTCCATCACCTATTCCCGACCGATGATGATCCGTTTGCGTGTGGAAAACGGAGCCCTGACGGTAAGCAATACGCTCAATGGGAAATCTTGCCCGGAAACTTCGCAGACGGGTTTGAAAAACCTGTCCAACCGGTGCAAATTGATTATGAACAAGGATATCCGTGTCATACGGAAAGATGATTTATTTATAGTAAAAGTACCTTTGTTATATGAGTAAGATCCATGCGGTAATTATAGAAGATGAGGTTCCCGCAGCCCGTTTGTTGCATTCGATGTTGTGTCGCTTACGTCCCGACTGGGAAATCACGGTCTTGCCCGGCAATATCGAAGATGCAAGCCTCTGGTTTGCCCAAAATTCGCATCCGGATCTGATTTTTTTGGATATTCAGCTTGCCGATGGAAATTCGTTCGATTTTCTGGAAAAGGCACAGCCCTGCTCAACGATAATTTTTACGACAGCTTATGATGAATATGCGATTCGTGCTTTCAGCGTGAATAGTATCGATTATATCCTTAAACCCATCGATGAATTGCGTTTGCTTGAGGCTATCGTGAAATACGAACGGTTGAAAACGCACTATCCTCTTCCGCAAACCGACGATTATCTGCCGGTGGTGATGGATAGTCTGCGACAGCGCGAAAAGCGCTATCGCTCACGTTTCCTGATTTCGGGTGCTGATAAGCTGTGGACGCTGCAGGTAACGGATGTGGCTTATTTTTATTCGGAAAATAAAATCACCTTTGCCGTAACGCGTCAGGGAGAAACGCATGTATTGGATCTTTCGCTCGAGAAGCTGACTGAACAACTGGATCCGGATCGGTTTTTCCGGGCAAACAGACAGGTGTTGTTGTGTGTAGATGCAATTCGACGCATTGAGCCCCATTTTAATGGAAAGGTGGTTGTGTTGGTAATGCCTGATTTTAAGGATAAGATATTGATTAGTAAAGAAAAAGCAAGTGCCTTTAAATTGTGGCTCAATTATTAAAATGCTTCAGAAATAGAATAAATCGTAGTTTTTTGTCTTAAAAATGAAATTTTTATCATTTTCATCGAACATTTTTAAATCTCGTATGTTCTATCAAAGCGCTCGAAAAAGAATCTGTCTTCAGAAACTATCAGAGCGTTCATCTCTGACCATTTTACCTAAACCTTATAACTGAAACTTTCCCTCTGTCCGAATCTGTGTGTTTTTCGGGCGGAGGGATTCGTTATTTCAGGTCATAAGCGATATCAAAAAAACGATGCGGGTCATTTTTGATCCATTCTTCGACTTCTTCATGCGGATCCGGATAATCGCGAACAACATAAGATACGGAAAAAAGCGAACAGGAAAAATACAGGGTGAGTTTTTCCTGTTGCTGCAGTAACAACCGTCCGCTGCCCGGCGATATACCGGCTACAAACAGAGCGCCGTCGGTAAGCGGAGTTCCGGTAGGTGCTTTCAGAAACAGGGGTTCGCCATAGGTATGTTGCAGGCGGCATTCATTCATGAAATGGAGAGCGGCCATTACCCCTAATCCCAATGCGGATGTGAGCGACCCGGTAAGTTGTCCGGCTTTAAGCCAAAGCACGTATGGCAGATTGTTTCGGATGTCATAAGCTATATCGTGGCGCGGATTATTTATCAATACCGTATTGTGAATTAGCTGCATTTCCTGTTCGGATGTATCAGGGCATTTGATGTCGAAAACGGGAGACTGGTCGGCAGCGTCCAGACCGTTTACCCACAATATATTCCCTTCAGCACGAATCAGCCTGCAGGTGGTCACTCCCAAATGGTTCGGGCGATATTGCGAACGGCAGGCGAAAATACCGCAACGATCGCCACTGTAAAGTGGTTCGGTAAGGTGGATCTCGTCAATGCGGTCGAGTCCGAATACGATTACGACCCATTTGTGAGCTTCAATTCCTGACAACCCTTCCCGGTATGCCTCGCTCACCTCAATGCGCGAAACTTGTTGTTTTATTTTACCTGGCCGTTCGGCCGGCGTGGCGCTATTACGCACAATGCCTATCGGAGTCAGTACAAACGGATGTGTCATTTATATACATTTTGTTGGGTATCTCAACTTTAGGTGAGTTTTGGCGATTTCATCGGTTAGTAAATTATTACTTGACAATATCTTCGGGAATCACAAATATCTGATCCTGCAAGCAATGAATCGAGGCGTGAATATCATATAAATGCCGTATGTTTTCTTCCGAAAATACCGAGTGATCGCCACAATCGAATACTTTTCCGTCACGGAGCATCACCACTTTGGTGGCGTAACGGGCTGCCATATTGATGTCGTGTTCGGTAAGAATTACGATTACGCCTTCCCGAACCAACTGTTTCAGATGTTCCATTACCTTCAGCTGGTTATAGATATCAAGATTGGCTGCAGGTTCGTCGAGCAACAGAATTCGAGGCTGCTGTGCCATTGCTCTGGCTATATACACCCGCTGACGCTGGCCTCCACTCAAAGTTGCGAGTGAGCGGAACGCCAGGTCTTCGAGTTGAAACTCGCGTATCAGTTTTTCCGTAATTTCGAGATCTCTATCGTTTACGTTCCATGATATATAAGGCTTACGCCCCAGCAGGATGGTATCGAAAACATTGAGTTCCATGGTTGAGACTTCACCCTGGGGAATATAGGCGATGAGCTGCGAAAGCGCATGCGGATCGTACGACTGCTGGGGCGTATCATCAAACCGTATTTCTCCCTCTTGTACTTTCAGTATCGAAACCAGGCATTTAAGCAACGTGCTCTTACCCGATCCGTTGGGTCCGAGTATGGTAACGAGGTCGCCCGACTCGATATCGAGACAGATATCGTCGAGCACCTTTGCCTTTTTATAGGCATATGAAATATGACTGATCGTTATTTTCATGATTATCGCAGATTTTTGCGTAGCAGCAAGAACAGAAATATAGGAACTCCCACGAACGAGGTGATGATGCCTACCGGAATCACGATCGGCGAAAAGAGTGTCCGCCCGAGCGTATCGCATAACAGCAGGAATACGCCGCCGCACAATGCTGTGACCGGAATAAGCTGATCTTCGTTATTTCCGATACAGGCGCGTACGATATGCGGGACCACAAGCCCGACGAAGGCGATCACCCCGAAAAAGGATACAACAATGGAGGTACAGAGCGTACAGCCGATGAGCGCCAGCCGACGTAACCTGACGGGGTTGACTCCAAGACTATGAGCATATTCGTCGCCCGAACGGAGCGCCTTGTAATTCCAACGGTTCAGGTAGAAATAAACGATCAGGGGAATGCATACGACCGAAACGATCAGCAAACGCGTCCAATTAGCCCGTCCCAGATCGCCGAACGACCAAAATACGATCGTAGACAATTGTACTTTATCGGCGATATACTGTAAGGCCGAAATCCCGGCTCCGAACAACGAACTGATGATAATACCTGCCAGAATAATGATTTCGGAATTCGACTTGCGCAACCGGGCGATGTAAAGAATAAAGAAAAGCCCAAGCAGCGAGCAGGCAAACGAAAACAAAGCGATGACGTACGGATTGTCAAAATAAAACACCGTGCCGCTTTTGCCTACCGACGATCCGCTGCCGAACAGGATAATGGCCAGAGCCGCTCCGAAGGCCGCCGACGAGGAAATGCCCAGCGTATAGGGAGAAGCAAGCGGGTTGCGCAATATCACTTGCATGATCACGCCCGATATGGAGAGTGCTATACCGGTAATAATGGCCGCAAGTAGTCTTGGTAAACGGATATTGATAAATATCTGTCGCGCCATCTCCGGTTGATCCGAACGGAAAATACCGATGAAATCGCGAAACGAGAGATCACTGCCTCCGGTTGTGAATGCATAATAGCTAACCAGCAGCAATGCGATAAATAACACCGACAGGAAGGCTATACGCCTCCATCTGCGTTGTTTGTATTGTCGGATCAGGTTGTCGTTCATCATAATTCGTCAGTTATGTTCCGAAACCACCCCCATTGTTGGATCAGTGAGTCGGTAACCGGTTTGCCGACAAAACGGGTCAGTATTTCGTCGGCTTTGAGGCGCATATCGATATCGGTAAACCGGTCGGGATAGATCACTTTGCCCACATTCCAGGCATTGACCAGCATCGCCTCGAAATTGGAGTGAAACATGTAGTAGGGCCATACCAGATAAATCTGCCGGTTTTGGAAACTTGTAAGCAATTGGGATAACGCTTTAAAACTACGAAAGTTTTCCTGAACGAGCCGAAGTCCTCCCTGATCGATAAATATCACATCCGGATTCCAGCGCAGGAGCGTTTCCATATCGATGGTCATATTGGCGAGGGCCGGTATCAGGATTGAATCTGTCTGCCGGGCCACATTGGGCACATGTACCAGTTCGAAGGCGGCGTAACGTGGATCGGTAGATACGATATCATGCCGTCCGCGATAGGAGATTCCGCCCAGATAAGCATTTTTTGGTATTGTTCCCTGCGTACGCCGGTCGAGCTCCGCTATCTCATCTTCAACGAAAGTGATCAGAGAGTCGGCCCGGGATCTCCTGTCGAGTAAATCTCCTGCCATGCGCAGACCATCGAAAAACACCGCGCGCTGATTGCTAAGATTGCCGTAAGCTATCACCACGACTGGTATCCGCAGTTTCTGTTGCAGCTCGTCGGCTTCGGAGACGGTGAGATTGGAAGTCACCACGACATCGGGATGTTGCATCATGATCAGTTCCGCATCGCCGCCGAACATGGGGCCGATCATGGGTTGGCATCTCAGCTCGGGATGTGCGAAGATGTGGGTGAAAGCAACACCCCGCAATTCGACATCCTCGATGCCGCACACCAGGTCACATCCTTTTACATAAGATATCATCCGCATGGTCGATTCGTTGAGCGGAATGATGCGGCGCACAGAATCTGGAAGCTCAATCCTGCGTCCGACAGCGTCTGTGAATATACGACGACTGCTGTCGGGACGTCGGCCCTGACAGCAGCTCAGTAAAATCAATAAAAACAATAAGCAGAGTGGTTTATACATACCGTGTCAATATTCATTTTGTATCATCAGTGAGTTAGCATTCATTTCATCCTGCGGTATCGCCCATTGCCAGCGCGGGTCGAAAGCGGAAGCCCCGAGAATCATACAGAAACCTGCATTGAAGTTGGATCCTTTGCGGTCGAGTGGTTCATTGAGCCGTTTTAAATCATAAAAACGGAACCCTTCGCCCCATAGTTCAACGCGCCGGTGAATCATGATTTCATCTACCAAAGCCTGTCCCGTATTTTCCGCAGACAGATAATCTGGATCGCGCGTTAGCACGAATTGCGAAAACAATTGCCTCGACTCGCTATCCTGTCCGTTGCGGGCCAGTGCCTC
>JBOFCW010000183.1:0-5330 GCA_051646395.1 Bacteroidales bacterium | reverse complement strand
AGTTGCTTTAATTAACGGTTTGAGGATCCGGATTGTTTCATCATCACCTAAAGTTTTATTTAAAACAAAGGTAGTTTTTTTTTATGATTTGTTTCTTTGCATGATCAGTTATCTTTAGCGCTAATATAATTGCTCAATTAATCTCTATTCACAAGGGATGAATTAGGGAGAAAAACAAAATCTTTGGATTGTTCGTTACTATATAGATTCGAAGAAGTATAAAATTAAGAATTAAAATAAGAATTAATCAAACCAAAAGATTATTTTTGAGTCGTGAAACAGTTCTTACAAATCATATCAGTTTTTTTGTTGGGCGTAATTCTTGTAGAAACTACAGGGTTAAGCCGTATTCAACATTGCTGTGGAAGCTCAGAAATTCTTCTTGCGCTTTCCGAGATAGAGTTGTTTTGCACAGAAAAAAGCTGCGAAGATGTGTATCAGGAGCATCATCAATGTCATCAATACTCATCTTCAATAACTTCGGATGAGGTTGAGAATGAACATGTACATGGAGGATGTTGTGATCACTCTGAGTCAGTTGATATTTGTGATTCTCACACAGCTCCAGGCTTTCATACGCATCATCATAGCGATCAATGTGTGGATGCGGACTTTCTTCAATTGCGCCCTGAGCAGAAGCAGGATAACTATTTTTTATCTCTTTCGGCATTGATGCCTGTGGAGATACTTCTTTTCGATTTCAAGCCTCAGCCGGTCGTACTTCCTATGGCCGATAAGTATATTTTTACCATCCCTGATGAGGCTGGCCGGTATAAGCTGGCTTTATATTCTGTTTTCCTGATTTAAATTCATTTTATCTCCGATATTTCTCTGTATTCGTTGTAATGCAGAGGGATTGTGTGTATCATTGCTATGGCCTTGATTTCGGGGTCGTTATGAATTTCATTTTGATCAGAAAAGATAAAATAGAATGTTGAAACAATTTTTATTTCTTGCTTTTTTAAGCATTAATACCCTCGTTTCTTTTGCTGTTTCTCCGGTAAAAGGAATTGTCACAGATAAAGATAAAAATCCGATACCAGGAGCTAATATTTGGTGGAACGGCACTACTTCAGGTGCAACTACAGATGAAAACGGGAAATTTGAAATTCCATCAGTTAGCAGTACGAATAAGCTTCTGATTAGTTTTATTGGATACAATACCGATACGATTTCAGTCGTTGATCCGGGAAAGTATATTCATGCGGTTTTGGCTGGCGAAGTGCTATTAGAAGAGGTTGTTGTTAGCCAGAGAAAAGCAGGGACGATAACTTCGCGTATTGAGCCATTGCAGACACAGAAAATTACTTATGATGAATTGTGTCGTGCCGCATGTTGTAATCTGGCTGAAAGTTTTGAAACAAATGCATCTGTTGATGTCTCTTACAGCGATGCTGCAACAGGAGCCCGCCAGATTAAATTGTTGGGGCTTGCAGGAACCTATGTGCAAATGATGACCGAACAGATTCCGAACTTGCAGGGAGCCGCATCTCCATACGGATTGAGTTATGTGCCGGGACCCTGGATGGAAAGTATCCAGGTATCTAAAGGTACAGCTTCCGTTAAAAATGGGTTCGAAGCTTTGACCGGACAAATCAATGTTGAATATAAAAAACCGCAGAATGCAGATCCTTTATCCGTAAATCTTTTTGCCTCCGATGCAGGGCGATTGGAAGCGAACATTGATGGAGTTCTGAAATTAAATGAATATCTTTCGTCTGGTTTGCTCCTTCATTATTCCCGGGAACAGGGAGAGCATGACGCCAATGATGATAATTTTTTGGATCTGCCTAAAACGGAGCAATTTAATGGAATCAATCGTTGGTATTACAAACGTGGAAACTATATGTTACAGGCTGTAGCAAATGTTTTACATGAAAAACGAGAAAGCGGACAGATTCATGTGGAAAATCCTTTTCGGATAGATATCAATACGAACAGGGGAGTATTTTATACGAAACAGGGATATATACTCAACCGTGAAAAAAATACCAGTCTGGCTCTGTTGTTATCTGGTTCTTACCACGATCAAATATCGTCTTTCGGTATCACGGATTACGACATAAATCAAAAAAACATATATGCCAATTTAATATTTGAAACTGAATTTACCGCAGCACACAAGTTAAGTACCGGTATAAGCATGGTATATGATCATTATCGTGAAAAACTGGACGGAGCTCACGCCGAAGGTATCGAGAATATCAAACTGCGTCGTAACGAAACTGTTGGAGGTGCTTATGCTCAATATACTTTTATGCCGAGTGATAAACTGACTTTATTGGCCGGAATCCGTGCGGATAAGCATAATGAGCATGGTTTTTTTGTCACACCGCGACTACATGTGAAGTATTCTCCTTTCGGGGAACTTCTTAATCTTCGAGCTTCGGTCGGTAAAGGTTTTAGAGTGGCAAATGTATTAGTTGAAAACAGTTATTTGCTTGCAAGTAGTCGCAAAATGATCTTTACTTCAGGACTTGATCCATTCGAATCGGCCTGGAATTATGGTGCAAGCGCTCATTTTACGATTCCTCTATTTAATAAGCCTCTTTCATTGATGCTGGAATGGTATTATACCGATTTCCAGAAGCAAGTAGTTGCTAATCTTGAAAATTCTCATGAAGTGGTTTTTTCCAACCTAAACGGACGCTCATATGCGCAAAATACACAAATCGAGATGAGTTATCCTTTCTTCCGTGGCTTTACACTGACCGGGGCTTTCCGTTGGACGGACTCCAAAACGACTTATGATGGAACTTTGCAAGATAAGCCTTTAACCAATCGCTACAAAGGATTACTTACCGCCTCCTATCAGACTCGTTTGAAAAAATGGCAATTTGACGTTACAAGTCAGTTGAACGGAAAAGGGCGAATGCCGAATCCCGGGGAAGATGCGCTTTGGAACGAAAACTTTCCTTCTTATGTTTCGTTAAATGCTCAAATTACCAAATATTTCCGAACCTGGTCGATCTATGTCGGAGGGGAGAACCTCACCGGTTATCGTCAGAAAAACCCAATCATCGATCCGCAAAATCCATGGGGGGATAATTTTGATGCTTCCATGGTTTGGGGGCCTGTACATGGTGCAAAATTCTATCTCGGAGTAAGATGGTCATTACCAAAAAAAGACTAATCAGAAAATTTGTCAAACCAATAAAAAATTAGAATTATGAAATCAAATTTATTTCGTTTATTCGGTCTGTTACTTCTGTGTTCCATGACTGTTATGCCTGCAATGGCTCAAAAAAAAGGTGAAAAGAAAACTACCTTTCGGGTTGAAATGGATTGTCAGAGTTGTGTTAAATCAATAGAGAAAAATTTGCCTTGGGAAAAAGGGGTTACAGATTTGAAGTGCGATATGAAGACTCAGACAGTTGAAGTAACATACAAAGCAAATAAGACGAATGACTCAATACTTGTGGCTGCTTTTAAAAAAATCGGAAAGGATGCAGTGGTGATTCCGGCAGGAACTAAAATCGAACCTGTTCATGAGAACTGTGACCACGATCATGGACATGACCATAAACACTGATCCGATTATTTCATCGGAACTCACGAGCAGATAGGTATCTATTCGTAAATTGAATTGAAAAGAGATGAAAATAAGATACGTTCTGTTTTCATCTCTTTTGTTTTACAGTGTTAATATCCAATGGCTTGATTGTAGTTGAATATTTTGCATTGCGCTGGTATGTCAGTAAATAAACACATGCTATTTGTGCTAGCATGTGTTTGAGAACACTATCCGAAAGATTGTTGTTTATAGCATATAATACTTTTATACTGTAGGTTATGTTTAAAATTCAAGTAATTCCAGCGCATGAACAGGCAACAACAGCGATGCGCATTTTTGAGGAAAAGCCAGATCAGAAAGAAGATGCGACTATTCATGGTGGAACATTTGGTTTCTTATCCTGGGCTTATGTAACAGAAGATTTATTTTTTCCGTTACACCGCGACGGAGCCATGGATTTGTTTATATACTCCGTTACCCAGTCTCATGAATCAGGTGATAAAATAGAGGATGCCGGTAGGGTAAAGGCCGGCGATGTGGTGGTAATGCAATCAGGCGTAACACACAAAGCATTGGCAAAAAGAATCGGCACGGGTTTTTCTGCTTTTGAGTTTTGGTTTTCTGAATCCGGAATTTTGCAGGGAGGAGAACAGGCTTCGTTTATGAAAATTCATGCTCATCAATTTCCGGTAATGTCTGAAAATGATGTTGTGATCAGACAACTTTACGGGAATGAAGCTCCCATAATGAATATTAATGGGATGAAGATTACCGAAATAATGATTCCACCCGGAGCAACCTTTGATTATCCTGTTTTTGCTGATAGAAAAATTGGAATTTACGTTGTCCAGGGGAATGGAATTGTCGGAAATCATGCGTACATTTCGGGAGACTTTCTTTCTATATGGCAATGGGATGATCGTGTTGACGGTCTTGTTGTAAGAGGGGAAGGGGAATTAGCTTCCAGACTGATTCTCATTGATATTGAAGATTTAAATGATTAGATTATGACAAGGATAGTAAAAAATCTTACAGAATTGGTGGGTAATACCCCAATGTTGGAACCCGAAAGATATATCAAACAAGAACAGCTTGATGTGCGCTTGTTGCTTAAATTAGAATATTTTAATCCTGCCGGGAGTGTGAAAGACCGTGTGGCATTGGCTATGATTGAAGATGCTGAAAAAAACGGAGTACTCCTACCCAGTGCAACTATCATAGAGCCTACAAGCGGAAATACAGGTATCGGATTGGCTTTTGTTGCGGCTTCACGCGGTTATAGCCTGATCCTTACCATGCCCGATACGATGAGTATGGAAAGAAGAAATTTGCTAAAGGCACTGGGTGCACAGCTGGTGCTTACTCCGGGTGGTGCTGGCATGAAGGGAGCTATCGAAAAAGCAGAAGAGCTCGTAGAGGAAATTCCTGATTCGGTAATTCTTCAACAATTTAACAATCCTGCGAATCCAGCCAAACATCTTACGACTACTGCCGAAGAAATTTGGCGCGACACTGCCGGTAAGATTGATATTTTTGTTGCCGGAGTAGGAACAGGGGGTACCATCAGCGGTGTAGGGAAAAAATTAAAAGAATATAACCCGGCCATACGTATCGTCGCCGTTGAGCCCATGGACTCACCTGTACTTTCGGGAGGGAAAGCGGGGCCGCATAAGATTCAGGGTATCGGAGCTGGATTTATTCCCGGGAACTATGATAAGGACGTCGTTGATCTGGTCTTTAAAGTAGAAAACGATCAGGCTATATCGACGAGTCGTGAGCTTGCAAAGACAGAGGGATTGTTGGTCGGAATCTCTTC
>JBOFCW010000179.1:0-9388 GCA_051646395.1 Bacteroidales bacterium | reverse complement strand
CCAGGGTAGATAAAACAACAGGTTGAACGTACCTCCGAAATTCATCACCGATTGGTCTTTCTTTGACGCAATGGTGTTGGTGGTCTGTGAAAAGGAATAATTCCCACGGACACCTGCATCAAACAGTTCTGACGTGTATCTGAAGGTCACATTGTCTCGCACATTATAGGTTCTGGCTTTGTTCTTCTGCTCATTCGTGAACCCGATTTGCTGGTTGAAGCCCAAATTCAGGTTGTTGCTGAATTGAAATTTCTTATTGCGAAAAGGTGTGTTGTACATGTTGGAAAGTTCCATGTTCCATACGCCGTTCACATTTATAGGTTTGGTTGTCTGTACGCCGGTTTCCTCATTATAGGTCGTTTTGTTGACGATACTGTTGAATATGAATCGTCCCTGAAGCATCGTTTGGAACGAGCTTTGTTTTTCCGGACTGTACTTGTTGTACCGGACGGAATAATTATTCTGATAGCTCGGGTTCAAATCCAGATTCCCTTCCCGGATATTCAATGGATTGGTGATATTTTTCGAAGGTTGCAACTGATTGATGCTGGGTTGCTGGGTTTTACCCCGATACTGAATCCGTAAATTGTGATGTTTACTCCACAAATAGGCAAATTCTCCGGTCGGACCCAGATTAAAGACGGTCCGGCTGAAGGAGCGATCATCGTCGAAATAATTTACAGAACGGGTATGAGAAGGATCCATACTGATTCCGATCAGGTATTTGTATTTCTTTCGAATGGTTCGTAAATTCAAATTCAGATTCTGCGTGAGAAAAATATTTTCGAACCGGTCGCTATATAAGGAATCGAAGGCGGCATTATACTCTTGTTCATCTTCCAGAAAATTGTATGAATACCGGTCGGAGAGTGATTTGGTGCGATTGATTGTATAAGCTGCCTGAAAAAAACGATTGTTGCCGAAAGGTTCTACATATGAAAGTCGTACCCGAAAAGACTGCTTATCGCTATGCTCTGTTTGTTTCTGATTGACTGTCGTATCGCGTAGTGCCGCGGGATTTACTCTTTCGTCGCCATAACGCGTGAAAGATTTCTGATATCCGGTTCCATCGTTCGTGTTGCCGCTCCATGTAAAGGAAAGGCTGGTTTTCCGGCCTTTTTTGCGGGCCGATTCGCGGCTCACGGTCAGTCTTGCCGAATAATTGATGCCATGCATATCCGTTTCTTTGCCGTTGTTCCCACGGTTGATATATGTGCTGTCGGGTCGTTGTGTGGTAAAATCGCTTTTGTTTGTATTGTTTGTTTGGTTGTATTGGAATGAGGGTGCGAATTCCAACTTAGTCAGGCTGTCGATACGCCAGTTCATACGGATATCTCCACCAAAGTTGCGGCTCTTGTTCAATCCCATGAAATCCTGATCATAAAAGGTCGAGTTGTTGGACAGCAGGTTTTCGCGAAGTGTCTTCCTTTTTATGTCATTGTCTGATCCGGACATCATCAGATTACCATTGATGAGGAATTTCTTTTCATTTCCATAATTGAAATTCGTTCCCACATTCGCGGCTGTTTGCATCCCCCCGCCGCCGGAAGAGCGCATATTTGAACCGGAATACATGTTGTTTCCCATATCGGAAAATCCGGAGTTATTCGTATTGTTGATTCCTCCTACCAATGAGTACTGATTGTCGCCCACAAAACGATTTACCATTCCCCAACCCTCATATCGGTCTTTGTTGCCATAGGCGCCGGATACGTTGCCGAACCATCCCCGTTTCATTCCTTTTTTAATGGTCAGGTTGATAATTTTTTCTTCCTCACCGTCATCGACTCCCGTCAGCCGGGCTTCTTCGGATTTTCGGTCGATTACCTGTAGCTTGCTCAGGATATCCACATTGATATTCTTCAGGGCCACAGCCACATCTTTCCCGAAAAATTCCTTTCCGTCGACCAGTATTTTTGAAATCGTTTTTCCTCCTGCTGTAATGTTGCCATCCGCATCCATCTCTACGCCAGGTAGTTTTTTAATCAGATCTTCTACCATCGAACTGGCGGGTAGCTTGTAAGAATCGGCATTGTATTCTACCGTATCCTCTTTTAAGACAACTTCGGGGGCTTTGCCCTGTACGATGGCTTCGCTTAGCAGTAGTGCGTTTTCCCCGATACGTATATCTCCTAATGAAAGCGTGGCTCCCGGAGCCGGCAGCTTAATCTCTTTGTTCCAGGTTTGAAACCCGATAAAGGAGACGCTGACAAGAAAATTACCGGATTTCCTTACTGAAATCGAAAAGCGTCCTCCGCTTGTTGTAACCGCACCTTTTACCAAGGCACTATCGGGAAGAGACAGAAGCCGTACCGTGGCCTGTTCCAAAGGCTGGTTCGTTTCACTTTCTATCACCGCACCGGTTATGGTCGATTCTTTTGCCGTCTGACCAAAACAAATCCTGATACCGGAAACCAGCAAAACAAACAGCAAAAGCGTATGCTTCATTCTTAAATATTTATCGGGTGTAAAAATGTATTGTTGTTTAGACTTTCAAAAATATAAAAAGTTTAACAGATATGTTGTTTTATGAAGAACAGAAGTGTGAACCGTATCCGATTCACACTTCTCCTTTCTCTTTTTGATTATATACCCTATTGGTTATTTATTTTTCCGTTCAACCAGTTCTTTCGCAACCACCGGATTGTCTGTAGTCAGATAATCTACTTGCAGATCGATGAACTGTTGTATCATTTCCGGCTTATTCACGGTCCATACATTCGTAGACAATCCCACTTCTTCACAATAACCCATGTATTCCGGATTTTTTACATAAACATTGTGATGATAATCCACTCCGGTGAAGCCAGCTGCTTTCGCTTGTTGCGGCGTTACCTTATCTGTAAGAATCGCTACTTGAGCTTTCGGAAGTGTGGCATGAACTTCCTCACAGATATATTTGCTGAAAGAGATATAAACGACCTGATCCTCCATGCCCATTTCGCGCACCTGTCTGACTACCTCTCTGACGGCTGCTTTCTCCTGTACCTGTGTCGCATGAGGTTTGATTTCAAGTACAAGCATCAAATCAGGATATTTTTTTCCTGTTTTCAGATAAGCCTCAAGTGTAGGTAATTTTTCGCCGTTTTTCAATTTTATTTTTCTGAGCTTTTTAAACGGTGTCTCGCCGATATTCATACCTTCAATCGTATTGTCGTGGTTAACAATCACCACCGTATCCCCGGTGATCTGAACGTCGAATTCCGATCCCCACACGCCGGCCTGCGCTGCTTTTTCCAATGCAGTAATCGAGTTTTGAGCCGAGCCCTCACAGTCCCAGTAGCCACGATGCGCAATCACCTTAGTCTGATGAACAAGCGGTTTTACTACCGGATACAGATTCTGAGCCATCCGGTGAAACCCGAGATCAGTCAGGTGGATACCGTCTACTGTACCCTCACGATCGGCACCAGTCAGATTCGTGTTTTTTACATAGTGTATGTTTTTGGGATTTTCAGCAACCAATTGATCGAATACTGCTTTGTATGCTTCGTTCTTTTTAGGCAATGAAGAGGCTAATTTTTGGTCATATTTCTGATGAGGGAAATAAGGTCCTTCAACCATTACCACCGGTACGTCGGGATGAGCTTCCCGCACATGCCGCATAAACGGGAGCGCTTTTTTGTTAATATCATCAACGGTGCAATTCGCCACACAATCGATGATGATGCATGATGGTGACATCTTGGCGATAGATTCTGCGATTTCCATATCCAGTTTTGCGTTACCGCTGAATCCCAGGTTGACAAACTCTTTATTCAGCTGACGCGAAAGGATGTTGGTGTATGACATTCCCGGACGAGAGGCACATCCACCCTGAGTGATACTTGTGCCATAAACGACTACCGGATTACCGGCAGCAGGTAAATCTGCTTTACCAGTTGCGATGGTACTATTCTTGCCAACACCAATCTCAAGCGATTTTACACCGTCATATAATGGGAAATACAACATATACTCCCGTTCTTCGGGAATCATATTCTGTATCAATACCATTTCGTTATTTTTTCCTTGCGGGCGTCCGGTTATCACATAATGCCACTTTCCGTCCTCTTCCAGGCAATATAAATCTACTCCTTTAATACCGGTGGGAGCCATGTGATTCATTACTTTGTCTTTGTCCAGTTCATAGCGTGTAGCGATGAAATGAGAATTCGTACGGAATCGTACAGCCATGCCCGAACTGTTTTTTGAAAGAACCCATACCGGTTTGCGGATTTTATCTTTTAAGTGGGCAGGCAGTCGGTCGTAAGACTCTTCCGTATCGGAAAAACCCTTTCCGAGCAAACGATAATTAAGAGCATTGGTAAACGAAATTGTGTCGTTGTTTTTCTTTTCAGATTTTTCCTGGCCGATAACGGGGGATAAGAATCCTGCCAACATCATCAGAGAGAGTGCATAATGCTTCATGGTTATGTGTGTAAAATAATTTAAATGTCGAATAAGAGTTGTGGCAAATTTAACGATTTATCCGGTTTAATCGATTCCTGTTGAGAAAAAACACATATATTTATTAAACAAAACAAGGAGTTTACAAATGAAGAAATACATTCCGCAAATAATTATTTTGTTGTTCTTTTTCGTACTTATTTTCCTCTTTCGGAGTATTTCGTCCTGGAGCAGTTTTTATGCAGATAATATTTATCCGGGTATCCGTTATCTGCTGAACAGCTTCTCGTCTGTGTTCCCCTTTTCGCTTTATGACTTATTTATCGTAATCATACTGGTGGGGCTTTTAGCAGGGATCATGATGCTTTTTATCAAAAAATGGCGCAAACGATCTTTTATCTGTATCCTTTTCGGATTGGGATGGATTTATGTGGCTTTCTATTTTTTGTGGGGAATCAATTATTATAGTCCCGGATTTTTGCAACGCAACGATCTGGCTCCTGTTGTGTACGATTCGATCCGTTTCAGGTCCTTTCTGGATAACTATAGAGATAGCCTGAATGCGAATTATACTACGGTGCCTGCCTATACGCAGCAACAAATCGATTCGCTCATTCGGGAAGGGGCCGAAACGATGACCGCAAAATGGAAGTTTCCCGATTTACCTGCATCACTCGCTGTCAAACCGATGCTTTTCGGACGGACTTATGCCGCAATGGGTATCCGTGGATACTACGGCCCTTTTTTCGGAGAGGCGCATATCAACCCGTATTATCTGCCTCACGAACGCCCCTCTGTAACTATCCATGAGCTGGGTCATCTGGCCGGTATCACCTCCGAGGCGGAGGCGAATCTGTTCGCCTATCTCGTGGCCACGGCATCTGCAGATCAGGGATTCCGTTTCAGTGGTTATTTCTCCGTTTTTCCTTATGTGCTGGCTAATGCCCGACGTGTAATGACAGAGGCCGGATACAGGCAATTTATCGATTCGATTGATCCGCGGATTTTGAATTTATACAAAGAGAGCAGAAATCACTGGGATAATCTGTATTCGGATAATCTGGGTAGTATTCAGGACTGGTTTTACGAGATATACCTAAAAAACAACAATATTCCTTCGGGACAGGCGAATTATTCGGAAGTAGTGGGTTTGCTTATGACGATTCAAAATATATATTTAAATTCGCAAAAATAATTATATTCAAATAATATCGCCATAACTCACCTAAAGTTGAGATACCCAACAAAAGATATATAAATGAAAAGCATCACATTAACCTTGTCGTTATTTTTAATGACTTTCTTTTCCGTTCTCGGATCAAAAGTGGATACTGTATCCGTTTACAGCAATGCCATGAAAAAAGAGATACATGCAGTGACTATCGTGCCCGACAAAGCAAGCCCGGATAATCGTTGCCCGGTCATTTATCTTTTACACGGTTATGCCGGAAATCACAAAACGTGGATTAATATCAAGCCTGAATTGAAAGAGATCGCCGATCGCGATGGCGTCATCTTCGTTTGTCCCGATGGTTGGGTGAGCTGGTACTGGGATAGCCCGACCAACAAGGATGTGCGTTATGAAACCTTCATTTCGTCCGAACTCGTGGCTTATGCAGATCAGAACCTGCCAACGATTGCCGATCGCAAAGCGCGTGCTATCACCGGCCTGAGCATGGGCGGACACGGGGCGATGTGGAATGCGCTCCGGCATAAGGATGTATACGGCGCAGCCGGGACAACAAGTGGCGGGATGGACATCCGCCCGTTTCCTAAAAACTGGCAAATGGCCGAGCAACTCGGAACGCTTGAGGAAAATCCTGAAATTTGGGACAACCATACGGTAATCAATCAACTCGACGGGTTGAAGAATGGTGATTTGGCTTTGGTGATAGACTGCGGCTATGATGATTTTTTCATGGATGTCAACAACGACCTGCATGATGCGCTTCTGGAAAGAAAAATAGCACATGATTACCTGACTCGACCGGGAGGACACAACAGTCCGTACTGGAACAACTCTATCGATTATCAAATCTTGTTCTTTAAGAAGTTCTTTTCTCAAAAATAACAGGGTTTCATATTGGATTCGCGTGAAGTTCCGATTCATTCGGATATAACGAGAAGAAATTCGGGCATTGTTTATGATTTTGGATGCATTTGGGTATATTTGCGCCCGAATATATCCAGAATACATAAATGAAAGATTTTATCAAAGTAATACGCAGATTCGTATCTCCGTATAAGTATTTGCTTGCACTCAACATTTTCTTCAATATCTTCTCAACCCTGTTGAGCTTGTTTTCCTTCGGGTTGATCATTCCTATTTTACAGATTCTGTTTCGGATGGATACGAAGGTTTATGCCTTCATGCCTTGGGATGGGGCGGAATCGTTTAAAGACAAGTTGTTGAATAACTTCTCCTGGTTTGTGACGGATATGATCGAAGTGCATGGTGCTCCGTTTACTTTGATGATTCTGGGTTTTTTCCTGGTTGTTATGACGATGTTGAAAACAGGAACCAGTTACCTGAGCTCTTATTTTATGATTCCGATCCGTACAGGAGTGGTTCGCGATATCCGCAATACGATTTATGAGAAAATTCTGAGCTTGCCGATCGGGTTCTTCAGTAGCGAAAGAAAGGGAGACGTAATGGCGCGTATGACAGGCGACGTGGCGGAGGTAGAAAACTCCATCATGGCTTCATTGGATATGATGTTCAAAAATCCGGTGATGATTATCGTTTATCTGGTTACAATGTTTGCTATCAGCTGGCAGTTGACTGTTTTTGTTTTGATTCTGCTTCCATTCAGCGGTTATGTGATGGGAGCCATCGGAAAAAAACTAAAACGCAGTTCGCTCGAAGCACAAGATAAATGGGGTAGTCTGATGGCTCAGATTGAAGAAACTCTTGGCGGACTTCGTATCATCAAAGCTTTTAATGCTGAAAAAAGAATTGACGCTCGTTTTCGTTACGAAAATGATGGTTTTCGTAATATCTCAAATCGGATTGCTCGTCGTCAGGCCCTGGCCCATCCGATGAGTGAGTTTTTGGGAACCATGACAATTGCGATCGTTCTGTGGTATGGAGGGTCTTTGATTATTTCCGGATCAAGTAACATCGATGCGGCTTCTTTTATTTACTATCTGGTTATTTTCTATAGCATCATCAATCCTGCGAAAGAATTTTCGAAGGCAAGCTATGCAGTCCAACGCGGTTTGGCCGCACTGGAACGTGTAGATAAAATTCTGAAGGCCAAAAATGATATCGTTAATCCGGAACATCCTGTTAAAGTGAAAGAGCTTAAGGAAAGTATCCGTTTTATAAATGCCTGGTTCAAATACCGCGATCATTGGGTTTTGAAAAATATCAATCTTGAAATTCCGAAAGGAAAAACCATCGCTCTGGTAGGTCAGTCGGGATCAGGAAAGTCAACGATGGCTGATATGTTGCCTCGTTTTTATGATTTGCAACAAGGTTCGCTTTCGATTGATGGTGTGAATGTAAAAGATATGACGACGATTGATCTGCGCGCGCTGATGGGCAATGTGAACCAGGAAGCGATCCTTTTCAATGATTCGTTTATGAACAACATTGCCTTTGGAGTGGAAAGCGCCACCCTGGAACAGGTTCGCGAAGCGGCACGTATCGCCAATGCAGACGACTTCATTACTGCGCATCCTGACGGGTATAACGGAAATATCGGAGACAGGGGATGTAAACTTTCTGGCGGTCAGCGTCAGCGTTTAAGTATTGCGCGTGCGATTTTGAAAAATCCGCCGATTCTTATTCTTGACGAAGCTACCTCTGCTTTGGATACCGAATCAGAACGTCTGGTGCAGGATGCATTGGAAAAACTGATGAAAAACCGAACGACTCTGGTTATCGCTCATCGACTTTCGACGATTAAAAATGCAGATCTGATTTGTGTGATGCATGAAGGGGAGATCGTTGAGCGTGGACGCCACGAAGAACTGCTGGAATTGAATGGATATTACAAAAAACTGGTGGATATGCAATCTTTCTAAGATGCATGTATAATATTTGTTAATATTTGATATAAAATAATCAAGCGCTTTATTCTTTTCTTACATTTATCGAAAAACAATATTTTTTTATTCTTTTTCGCTCTTAAACGTAAGGAAATAATAAAGCGCTTTTTTATGATCCGACTGGAAAACATAAATAAAACCTATTACAATGGAAGCCCATTGCATGTTTTAAAAGGAATAGACTTAAATATCGAAAAAGGTGAACTTGTGTCGATTATGGGAGCATCGGGTTCGGGTAAATCAACCTTGTTGAATATTCTGGGTATACTGGATAATTATGATACAGGCAATTACTATCTCAACGATATTCTGATAAAGAATCTGAGTGAAACCCAGGCTGCAGAACTACGAAACAAGCTGATCGGATTCATCTTTCAATCTTTCAACCTTATTAACTTCAAAAATGCCCTCGAAAACGTAGCCTTACCCCTTTATTATCAAAATGTAAGTCGTAAGAAAAGAAATATGCTGGCTCTGGAATACCTCGATCGGATGGGGTTGAAAGAGTGGGCTCATCACATGCCGTCTGAAATGTCGGGAGGACAAAAGCAGCGTGTAGCCATTGCCCGGGCATTGATTTCAAAGCCACAGATCATACTGGCAGATGAACCAACCGGAGCGCTCGATAGCAAAACCACGCAGGAGGTGATGAACCTGCTTCGCGAAGTGAACGATGAGGGGATGACGATGATCATCGTTACCCATGAAAAAGAGATCGCGGACCAGACCCGGAAACTAATTCATATTACCGACGGATTGATTGATTCCATCCGTGAAAAATAATCCAGTATGAGAGACCTTTTCGAAGAAATATTTACATCCATTCGTAAAAATAAACTGCGTACTTTTTTGACGGGATTTTCTATTGCCTGGGGCATTTTTATGCTCATTATTCTTTTAGGAGCGGGTAACGGATTGAAAAACGGAATGATGGCAAACTTCAATT
>JBOFCW010000142.1:0-3581 GCA_051646395.1 Bacteroidales bacterium | reverse complement strand
ACTAAGGCTTGAGGGACACAATCTTGAGTTTATGCTCAAAAGAATTAAGATGGCACGTTCTGTGTTCTATTATCATCAAAAACGGATTACTCTTTGTGATGGCTATGATGATATAAGAACCTCTATAAA
The DNA here is from genome assembly GCA_051646395.1 of Bacteroidales bacterium. Classification (GTDB taxonomy): domain Bacteria; phylum Bacteroidota; class Bacteroidia; order Bacteroidales; family JAUNSR01; genus JAUNSR01. The sequence continues at coordinate 3,452 of JBOFCW010000142.1, read as the reverse complement.
ACGAATATATGAAGAAAGTAAAGGACGATATGGATATCGAAGAATTTGTTATGCTTTGCGAAATGAAGGAGTAACGATAAACCACAAAACTGTTCAGAAGCTCATGGTGCAGATGAGTTTAAAAGCCAAGAGAAAGAAACGACATTACCGCTCTTATAAAGGAGAAGTTGGCAAGATTGCACCTAATGTAATCGCTCGGGACTTTGATATTGATAAACCAAACAAAAAGTGGGCTACCGATGTAACCCAAGTTAATATTGGTGATGCAAAGATGTATCTATCTCCTATATTGGATATGTATAATGGTGAAATAATATCGTATTCCATATCTCGAAGCCCTAATTTGCAAATGGCAACAGAGATGCTTAGAAGTGCTTTTAGAAAGAATAAAAATCTCAAGGGGTTGATTCTTCATTCAGATCAGGGTTGGCATTATCAACATAGCAGCTATCAGAAGATGCTTAAGGATAAAGAGATCATCCAGAGTATGTCCAGAAAAGGTAATTGTCTGGATAATGCGATGATGGAGAACTTTTTTGGATTAATGAAGAATGAACTTCTTTATATCAACAATTTCGATTCTATTGAAGCCTTCGAAAAGGAACTTAGAAAGTATATTTGGTGGTACAACAATAAAAGAATTAAACTAAGATTAAACGGCATGAGCCCGGTGCAATACCGAGCTCATGCTAATATAAATTAATAATTAATTGTCCAACTTTTTGGGTTCACTTCATTATGGCAGCCCGTTTTTTTTTTGAAAAATCAGTGAGAACCGTTTAATAGTTTTTGATATTGGCTATCGTCATTAATCAGTTCGATCGCTTTATTGTAGGTGTCACTTTGTTGATTCATGACACGGAAATAATCCGAGGTTGTGAATAGATCCCGTGCTACAAGTGATTTTATCTGTAGTTTGATGAGCGGTTCGGATTTCTCAAATTGTTCTTCATTAATCTTTACTCCTTCCTTTTCTGCTTCGTTTTTCAAAGTACGAATCATGTCCGGACTTACATCAAAGTTATTCTCAAATGCAGAGAAATCAGGATAAGCAGCCTTGAGTTGCTTTTGATTCTGATCGAAATAATTCATCACATACTGATTCAATACCCCTTTGGCTACGATATCACGGTGGGTATCTGTATAACGGGTCGTATCAAGCGGTACGAAATAGTCGGGCATGATTCCGCCTCCTCCGAAAACGGTGCGGCCGTTGAGGGTTTTGTAATGCAACGAGTCCGGGAAATGAATACTGTCGGCATTTGATAATTCACCATGATTGTAGCGATTGATCAAATCTTTGTTGTAATCATCGACTCCGTTCTCATAAGGTTTTTGAATACTTCTTCCGGAAGGCGTATAGTATCGCGCCACGGTTAGTCGCATCATTGAACCATCAGGTAGCGGAATAGGACGTTGTACGAGGCCCTTTCCGAAAGTTCGCCGGCCAACGATCACCCCCCTGTCAAGATCCTGCATAGCGCCGGAAACAATCTCGCTTGCCGAAGCACTCGACTCGTCTACCAATACGATCAGTTTCCCGGTTTTCATAGACCCTTTATTATTCGAAATAGCTTCCTCGCGTGGTTGCGTACGGCCTTGTGTGTAAACGATCAGTTCGCCTGCGTTCAGGAACTCATTCGCCATATCGATGGCTGCATTCAGATAACCACCGCCATTTCCTTCCAGATCGAGGATTAGATTTTGCATTCCCTCTTTTTTTAGTTTCTCGAGCGCCTCAACAAATTCATCATAAGTTGTTGCTCCGAAACGGCTTACGCGTATATATCCTGTTTTGCTATCGGCCATGTAGCTGGCATCGATGGAGTAAATCGGAATTTTATCGCGTATAATCCGGAAGTTGATCGGCTTATTGGCTCCTCTGCGTAAAACGGTGATGTTTACCGGAGTGCCTTTCAGTCCGCGGAGTCGTTTCATGATATCGCTGTTTGACATTTTTACGCCGGCAATTGCCGTATCGTTAACTGCAGTGATCCGGTCGCCGGCAAGTACGCCTACCTTTTCGGAAGGACCACCTGAAATGGTGTTGATAACGAATAGGGTGTCGTTAAGCATATTGAACTGAATACCGATACCGTCGAAATTTCCTTGTAGCGGTTCGTTCATCTCTTTTACCTCGTCCGGATTCATATAGGTAGAATGCGGATCCAGTTCTTTCAGCATTCCGATAATCGCGTCTTCCGCCAGCTTTGTGTCATTTACAGAATCCACATAAAAATGGTCGATTGCATAAGTCGCCATCCGTAGTTTCCGAAATGATTCTGGCTCTTTCTGAGCCATAACAACAGAGGTGAAAGCAGACCAAACAATCACTCCGCACAATAAAAATTTCTTCATATACATCGTTTTAGATTTGTTCGTACGTGTCGCCTTATTTTCTGCGTTTGAGCATCTCTTTCATATGCAGTTCGTCGGGGACGAAAGCGGATACGTCTTTATTGAATCGCATCAGTTCGCGTACGATAGTCGAGCTGATATGTGTGTAAATCGGTTCCGTGAATAATACGACCGTTTCTACACCCGAGATTTCACGGTTTACGTCGGCAATCGTTTTTTCGTATTCGAAATCGGTTACCGAACGGATACCACGCAAAATATACTTGGCCTGATGTTTGATTGCGAAATCAACCGTCAGCGAGTCATATGCTTCAACTTTTACTTGTGGATTATCGAGGTAAAGGTTCTGAATCATATCTACCCGTTCCTCTGTGGAGAAAAAGGTACGTTTCGATTCGTTGATGCCGATGGCAATGATAATCTCATCGAAAAGATCGAGAGCCCGTTTAACAATAGATTGATGACCAATGGTAAACGGGTCGAATGTGCCCGGGAATACAGCTGTTTTTTTATTCAACATCTTCTTCAATAACAAGATTATCTATAATAAAGTTTTGACGCTCCATTGTGTTCTTTCCCATGTAAAATTCCAGAAGTTCTTTTACCAGATCTTCTTTGCGGAGACTTACCGGATCCAGGCGCATGTCTTCACCGATAAAGTTACGGAACTCGTCGGGAGAAATCTCCCCCAGTCCTTTAAATCGGGTGATTTCCGGATTGGCTCCTACTTTCTTCATCGCAGCCACACGTTCTTCTTCCGAATAGCAATAAAATGTCTCTTTCTTATTACGAACGCGGAAAAGCGGCGTCTGCAGGATATAAACATGTCCTTTCTTTATCAGGTCGGGGAAGAACTGCAGGAAAAAAGTGATTAGCAACAGGCGGATATGCATCCCGTCTACATCGGCATCGGTAGCGATGATCACCTTGTTGTAACGCAGGTTATCCATGCCGTCTTCAATATTGAGAGCTGCTTGCAATAAGTTGAACTCCTCATTTTCATAAACGACTTTTCGCGTCAGTCCGTAAGTATTGAGTGGTTTTCCTCGTAAACTGAATACGGCCTGAGTTTCTACACTGCGGCTTTTGGTGAT
>JBOFCW010000119.1:0-2923 GCA_051646395.1 Bacteroidales bacterium | reverse complement strand
TGTTCTTTTTTGATTACTTTTTCCACAAAAAAAGGAGTCACCGGCAAGAAATAAATCTTGTCCGCCACCCCTTCAGAAGTTTGTACGGTCGCAATATTCGGATTGATCAGGATCGTTTCGATACCTTCTTCCTTCAAAGCTTTCAATGCCTGAGAGCCGGAATAGTCGAACTCGCCGGCTTCACCGATTTTAAGGGCTCCCGACCCCAGAATCAGTACTTTCTTAATTTTATCGTTGATCATAACTATAAGTCGCTTATTAAAGAAGGTTCACAAATTCGTCGAATAAGAAATCGGTATCAGTAGGACCCGAAGCGGCTTCCGGATGGAATTGAGCCGAGAAGAATGGTTTTGATTTATGACGGATACCCTCGTTCGTATCATCATTCATGTTGATGAACAACGGTTCCCAGTCTGCAGGCAATGTATTGTTGTCTACAGCATATCCGTGGTTCTGAGAGGTGATAAAACAGCGGTTTGTTCCCGCCATACGTACTGGCTGATTGTGCGAACGGTGACCGTATTTCAGTTTATAAACTGAAGCACCGGCTGCGCGAGAAAGCAACTGATTACCCATACAGATACCGAAAATCGGTTTTTCGGTTTCCATCGCTTTGCGGATATGCCCCACGGTTACATCACACAGGTTCGGATCGCCCGGACCATTCGAGATAAACAAGCCATCGAATTCCAGTGTATTGAAATCGTAATCCCACGGAACACGTATTACTTCTACATCGCGCTCAAGCAGACAACGAATGATGTTGTGTTTCACACCACAATCTACCAAAACTACTTTTTTCTTTCCGCTACCATACTTGATGACATCTTTACAACTAACTACCGCTACCTGATTTACCAGATTCGGATCTTCGAAATCAATTTCGTTTTCGTTTTCAAATACGATCTTGCCTTTCATTGAACCTGATTCGCGTAGGATTTTCGTCAGTTCGCGTGTGTCGATCCCGTAGATTCCGGCAACCTTTTCTTCCTTCAGCCATTCGCTGAGACTTTTGGTCGCGTTCCAGTGGCTATGCTCGAAAGAATAGTCAGAAACGATGATAGCACGTGCGTGAATTTTTTCAGATTCGTAGAAAGAGGAGAGGCCGTCGGTTTCGAAATCTCCGGCAGGGACGCCATAGTTACCGACAAGGGGAAAAGTAACAACGAGAATTTGTCCTGAATAAGAAGGGTCAGTCAAACTCTCCGGATAACCGACCATCGCGGTGCTGAACACCACTTCGCCATTGGTCGGCTGCTCGTAACCGAAACTTTTTCCGTAGAAAACAGTCCCGTTATCGAGAATTAAAGAAACAGGTCTTTCCTTTTGCATGGATTTATATATGAATGATGATGTTACAAAAAAAGCAGCCCCTATTGAGTTGCAGCTTTGAACAAGTTGAAAAACGCTGCATATGCATCCGTTTATTCATTTTGCAAATCGGTTTCCTGTTGAAAAACCATGCAAAGATAACCAAATGATTCGGTTTTGAAAGACAAATGACGGACATTACCTGCTTTTCTGCTTTTTTTATTCGAAAAATCATCGGTTTTGATAAAATATGTATTTTCTTCGCCACAGAAGAGAGCTATGGTATAATCGCTCTTTTTTACTTACATTTAGGACGTAAATAATTTGTAATTTAAATATTAACGATATATCATGGAGAAACCGTTTGTAATAACCATAGGACGGGAGTTCGGTAGTGGTGGTCATGCCATTGGCCGATATCTGGCAACAATGTTCGATATCGCTTTTTATGATAAGGAACTGATTGAAGAGGCATCCCGGCGGAGTGGGGTAAGTGCTGATTTTCTCGAACGGGCAGACGAAAAGGCTCCCAATCTGCTCGATTATGCACTTTTGGGAAATTACGGGAATGAAAGTGTATTGAGTAATGGTAACTTTTATGTGCTTCAATCGAATGTTATTCTGAGTCTGGCACAGGAAAAATCATGTGTCATCGTGGGTCGCAGTGCGGATTACATCTTGCGCAATCACCCGCGTTGCATCAACCTGTTTATTCATGCTCCTGAAGATTTCAGAATGAAATATGTGGCTCAGCGTTTGTCTATCACTCAGGAACAAGCTGTTTGTCATATGGATAAAAGCGATCGGACAAGAGCCCGGTTTTACAGTTTTTATACGGATAAGGTGTGGGGAAAGGCTTCCTCTTATCACCTTTCGATTGATGCTTCTATTCTTGGTTTGGAAAAAACTGCCGAATATTTAAAAGAGTTTGTCGAAAAAATACTCAATCGTTAATGTCTTTGAAAGGTTTGATTTGAAAGAACAAAATCGAATTGTTCCCGGTTTTACTTGAAAGCATATGCTTGTCGTTAAAACACGGAGTGATTATGAAAAAATTAGTATTTTGTTTTTTCGCTGTATTATTTACTTGCGGAATTTCATTTGCACAGAATTGGGGAAATGGTAATCAAAACGGCTACTATATGGGGCCGGGGATGATGTGGGATGGTCACGACTCATGGATGGGGCCAGGCATGATGTGGGGAAACTGGCACAATGACAACTGGCAAAAGCAAACCCGCTCTTCTTTGAATCTCACTACCGAACAGCAACGCAAATGGGATGATATCAGGAGTAACGGGCAGCAGAACCAACAGGCAGTCAACGATTCGATCAGCAGATATGCCAAAGAAATTTATCGTTTGCAGCAGAACAGATCGAATATGGTGCAGCAGGATATGAGTCTGATCAAACAGATCCTGACACCAGAACAATACACGCTTTTTCTTGAAAAACTGGTAAATATGGATGCCGGTAAGTAAAGGACAAAGATTTTTCTGTTTTTTGACAGAATGATATTTTAGAAGAGAGGAAACTGATTTTGTGTTTTTTGATGCAAAATCAGTTTCTTTTTTTTGGTCCTCCGCAGAAGACTCACGTGTCCTCCGCAGAA
>JBOFCW010000099.1:0-3889 GCA_051646395.1 Bacteroidales bacterium | reverse complement strand
CAGATGCGGATTTCTGAGCAGGCTTTCATCAACGGAAAAATAGATATTATTTCATTATCACTCGAAAGAGGACGCCGCTCCGCAGCAATCGTAAGTTATCAGGAAGGTAAGGCTGCTCTGCAAAATGCAATTACCCGGTTAGAGATGTTGACCAATGTAAAAATAATGAACAGATAGAAAAATGGATATTACACTCTTTATATCGCGTTTTCTATATCGTATCCGATATCAATTGATATTCGGAACCTTTTTTGTGACTGCTCTCTTTATTTATTTCTCGGGATACCTACCAAAAAAATATACCGTATCCACTACAATCTACACGGGAATAGCAAGTACAAACGGGCTTGATGACGGCGAAAAAAGACCCTCCTATTATGAATTAAACAATTCATTTGATAATCTGATCCAGCTTACGAAGGCAAAAGGAACCCTCGAAAGAGTCTCTATCAAACTTTTTGCATTGAGTATGATTCACGGAGACCCTAAGGAGGATAATTTATTTATCCATTCGCAAAATTTCCGGGAACTCGAAAAACAAGTGCCCGATTATATTCTGGAACTGATTGACAAGAACTCCTTTGAACAAACGGTTACCAATCTGACCAATAATAAGAAGCAATTGCCGGGCGATTTTCTTTTTAATCTGTTCAACGAAGAGAAAGGACATTATTCACACCGCACGCTGACTGAGATACAGGTAAGAAGAATTGCAAATAGTGACCTGATCGAGATATCCTATCAGTCGGACGATCCCGGCATCACACTGAGCACCGTTAAGATCGTGCAGGATGAACTGATCAATACTTATCATACCCTTCGTTATAAAGACGCATCGGATGTAATCAAGTACTTTGAGGATCAGCTTCATACGATGCGTAAAGAATTGTCGGCTCAGGAAGATAATCTTACTCAGTATAACATCGAACATCAGGTAATCAATTATACCGAACAGACCAAAGCGATAGCCATCGCATATTCGAATTACGAAGACCGACGTGAACAGGCGGTCCGGGAACATGAAAGTGCTCTAAAAACAATACAAAATCTGGAGAAGCACATGGATGTACGCACCCAATTGTTTCATACCAACACAAAGTTCATCAGGCTATTGGATTCTCTTTCTATGTTGAACGGGAAGATAACCGAAATGGAGATGTTCACCACAGGATCAGATACGACAACAAATGCTGCCCTGGATATCATTCGTAACAAGCTCAAAAATACAGAATCGAAAATCGCATCCCTTTCGGATAATATGAACGAATATAAGTACTCGAAAGAAGGCGTTGCGATAGAGGATATGGGTAATATGTGGGTTCAGGAAACGATTCGCGCAACGAAAGCTCGTGCCGAACTGAATGTATTAAACGACAGAAAGAAAAATTTCGAAGAACAATACCGGTTACTATCACCGGTAGGGGCAGAAATCAATCGGAGGGAACGGGAGATCGCTTTAAAAGAAAAGAGCTATCACGAAATGCTTCATGGACTGAATCTGGCCCGGTTGAAGATGAAAAATATTCAGCTTACCACTTCTTCATTGAATACGGTGAGCGAACCGACCTATCCGCTTAAGGCTAATAAAGGAAAACGTTTTTTCCTGATCGTAGGAGCTTTTCTGGCTAGCTTGATCTTCATCATCGGCTATTATCTGATTATTGAATTACTTGATCGTACCCTTCGTGACGGAATCCGTACCTTAAGATTGACACAAACTCCGGTATTAGGAGCTTTTGCGGGAAATTATCATTTACAATACAGGGGATATATCAAAGAATGCCATCGTATTTCGGCCCGTTATGCCTGTAATAAACTCAATCAATATCTTGAGCCGGGTAAAACAATGATCGTGAATATCCTCAGTATTGAAAAAGGGGAAGGAAAAAGCTTTGTCGGCCATTACCTTCAGGAAACATGGGAAGAGCAGGGTTTACACGTGAAATACATCAAAGCAGGGGAACATTTTTCTTTGGATAAACACTATCTGAAAACAGAAAGCATCAGTGAGATCGTGGCTCATTCCGAAAAAACGGATATCATATTGATCGAATATCCGAATATACAGAACCACCCCGTTTCGAAAGGTCTCTTACAACAGGCAGATGTAAACCTGATGGTGGCGAATGCCTGTCGTGTTTGGCGATTCAGTGATGACGAACACCTGAAACACATAAAATCGCTGATAGACCAACACCTGCTGTTCATGTATCTCAATAATGCAGGACGCGAAGCCGTTGAAGACTTTACGGGGCAGTTGCCACCAAAGACATCGATCCGCTCCCTGGCTAATCAAATGACGTATATGGGTATTACGGCCAGAAATCCGGAAGTAAAATAATTATGCAACGATATTTATGTAAAATAACCGATTGTTTCCGATTCATATTGCCATCGGGGTTGCTTCTTATTTTGATTTTCTTGCTAATGGAGAATTTTGCAGGAGCTTTGCTGGCAACATTGATTCCTGTTATCGGGCTGATCGGTATAATGATATTGAAAAATCCACGCTTGCTATTCTATCTCCTTTTCGTGATCAATTATTTCATTCTCGGAATAAACCGGTATCATACGATAGAGGGGGTAAGTGTTCTGATAGATATTCTGATTTTCTCAATGCTTGTTATCCTGATGATCCATTCTTATTTGTATCAATCGATAACTTGGAGTAATCTGAAAAATCCGCTTGTTATCGGAATGATTTGTTGGGCCATTTACTGCGGATTGGAAATAGCTAATCCGACAGCATCTTTCGAAGGATGGGTATTATCCAGAACTTTGATTTTAAATGGTTTGCTAATCGCTCTTTTGGCAAATATCCTGCTGACGGAATATCGTCATTTACGTATCTTATTTATCCTTTTTGCCGTCTTCACGATCCTGGCAATTATTAAAACATTGACTCAACGCTATATTGGGTTCGATTATGCAGAACAGCGCTGGCTAAGCGAGGGAGGAGCAAAAACTCATATCATTCAGGCAGGAGTACGCTATTTCTCATTTTTCACGGATGCCGGCAATCTGGGGTCCAATATGGGTGCGGCGTCCATCCTTTTTGGAATTATAGGTTTTTATTGTAAAAACAAAGGGTATAAAATCATTTTATATGCACTTTGTATAGCCGCCTCCTATGCGATGTTGCTATCCGGCACAAGGGGTGCGATTATCGTTCCGCTGGCCGGTATCGCATTATTTACTCTGATCAGCAAGAAGTTCACACTGATGATCACAAGTGGATTTTTGCTTCTATCCATCTACGTGTTTTTTGCTTTTACCCACATCGGTCAGGATAATGCGAACATACGCAGAATGCGATCCGCATTCAGTCCGACTGAAGATGCTTCATTCAATGTCAGAAAGGACAATCAGCAAAAGCTGGCCACTTATTTAAAAAACAGGCCTTTCGGAGAAGGACTCGGTTTATCGGGTGTGGAAAATCAACGCATCTCCCATCGGTATACCACCTCCATTCCTACCGATTCATGGTATGTAAAAATATGGGTAGAAACAGGAATAGTCGGATTAATTTTATATATTTCTATTTTGTTCGTCACCTTTGCCTATGCAGGATATCAGATTATGTTTCAGATATCGGATACTGAGTTGAGAGGCTATCTGACCGGATTACTCTGTGCAATTTTCGGGTTAAGCATTAGTGCCTATGGAAATGCTTTTTGGGGACAGTTCCCGACTCACATTCTGGTTTTCACGGGTATGGCGATATTAATGAACGCAAGAACGATAGATAAGCAGTTGGCTTATGATAAAAATATTACATTATGAATTTAATTATAACAGATTGGCTTAGTCATTATAATCAACAGATACTCATAGTTGAAGCAATATTATTCTTCTTTTTTGCAATTGTAGTCGTTTACCTGTTGTTCTT
>JBOFCW010000011.1:0-4814 GCA_051646395.1 Bacteroidales bacterium | reverse complement strand
AATGAGAATATTTTAAAAATAAAAATATAATAAATCATGAGTTACAATTTACTTAAAGGGAAAAGAGGTATCATCTTTGGTGCATTAAACGATATGTCTATTGCATGGAAAGTAGCTGAAAGAGCTGTGGAAGAGGGAGCAATGATCACATTGACAAATACTCCGGTAGCAGTTCGTATGGGTGAAATCTCTGCTCTTGGTGAAAAACTTAATGCAGAAGTTATTCCGGCAGATGCGACAAGCGTAGAAGATATCGAACAAATTTTTGCTCGTTCAATGGAAGTATTGGGTGGTAAAATTGATTTCGTTTTACACTCGATCGGTATGTCTCCGAATGTACGTAAAGGTCGTCCTTATGAAGATCTTGATTACAAGATGTTGGAAAAAACATACGATATCTCAGCAGTATCGTTCCATAAAGTAATGCAGGTTGCTTACAAAATGGATGCAATGGCAGAGGGTGGTTCAATCCTTGCATTGTCATACATCGCAGCTCAGCGTACGTTTGTAGGTTATAACGATATGGCAGATGCGAAAGCATTGCTTGAGTCAATCGCGCGTAGCTTCGGATATGTTTACGGAAAACACAGAGGTGTTCGTGTAAACACAATTTCTCAATCTCCTACAGTAACGACTGCAGGTAGTGGTGTGAAAGGTATGAGCAGCTTGTTGGATGTATCTGATAAAATTGCTCCTCTTGGAAATGCAGATGCGATCGAATGTGCAAACTATTGTATCGTAATGTTCTCTGATCTTACTCGAAAAGTGACTATGCAGAACCTGTTTAACGACGGTGGTTTCTCAAGCATGGGTATGAGTTTTGATGCGATCGAGGTATTTAATAAAGGCCTTGAAGCTGAAGAAAACAAGTAATTCTTCTGACGAAGATAACAGTTTCGACCAATGATTCTAAAACTCTATAACGATAATACCAATCTCCGCGATCTGGAGAAGGTTATTGATGTATTGAAAAATGGCGGATTGATTATTTATCCGACCGATACATTGTATGCAATTGGTTGTGACGCGCTCAATGTTCGTGCAGTTGAACGTATCTGCCGGATTAAAAATATTGATCCTGAAAAGGTGAATTTATCGATTGTATGTTATGACTTGAGCAATATCAGTGAATATGCGAAGGTGGATAATGCAACATTTAAGTTGATGAAAAAGAATCTGCCGGGGCCTTTTACTTTTATTCTGAAGGCGAATCATAATTTACCACGAATTTACCGCAACAGAAAAAATGTGGGTATTCGTGTTCCGGATAATAATATTGCGCGTGAAATATGCCGGTTACTGGGTAATCCGATTCTTTCGACATCGGTTTTTCTGGATCCGATGGAAATTGAATATGCGACCGATCCTGAATTGATGGAGGAAAAATATCAGTATGATGTTGATATTGTGATTGATGGTGGTTATGGAGAGACTATTCCTTCGACGATTGTGGATTGTGCGGATGATACAATCGAAATAACTCGTCAGGGAAAAGGTGAACTTATCGAATAATGGCGATTCGGAATGGTTATTTTTGATTAGATCGGAAATAAAATAATAACAGGGAGTTTGTAGTAGTAACATACTATAAACTCCCTGTTTTTGTTTTGTCAGAATGGTAGTGCGAAATCGATATTTGTGGTGTCGGCTTCGACAATGCCGCGGTTGCGGATATAATTTGCAGCAGCGCCTGTGAGCTGAATTTGCGGAATATAAAGTTCGGCAGAGTCAGAGGGTGCTATTATATTATTTCGTTCGAGCCGGTCGCGCACAATGCGGAAATGGGGGTAGAGGCTTTCGCGGATTTGTCCGTTGTCATCAAGTGACCAGATGAATTTTTTCGGACGCGGTATGACACTTGCCATAAAGATTGCTTCGTCGAGAGTGAGTTGTGACGGCTCCTTACGGAAATAGAATTCGGATGCTTCTTTGACTCCATAGATGCCGGGACCCCATTCGGCTATGTTGAGGTAAACATCGAACATTCGTTGTTTGCTCGTCAGCCGGTTCGATTCGATAAGCCAGACTATGAGGGCTTCCTCGATTTTGCGTGCAATGGTTTTGTTGCGGTTGAGGAATACATTTTTGACGATTTGCATGGAGATGGTGCTTCCGCCCCGTGCGAACCGTTTTGTTTTAATGTCATGGATAAGAGCTTCGCGAATGGCATCCAAGCGGAATCCCTGATGGTAGAAGAACTGACCGTCTTCGGACTGGAGGATGGCATTTATGAGCAAAGGCGATACATCCTGCATGGAACGGAAGTCGGGGTTGCCGTTGCCGATATGGAGCGTGCGCACCAGCTCATCGTCTTCGTAAACCGGCAGGGTGAAATCCTGATTCATTTTAGTGAGTACGCCCGGATCAATTATGCGGAAGTCAGAGGTTTTGATCTCTGACTCGATAAGCAGTGAATCGGGGTTGCTAAGATCGGCCTCAAAGAGAAAATGGTAATCAACCAATCCGCCAAGGCGTACTGTCTTGACCGGATTGAAGAGTCCGTCGGGCAGTGCATCAATAAATTTCTGAGCATCGATACGTGTTTCGTCCAGATATAATCCGATTTGCCAGTCTTTGTCTTTGCGTAAACGGATATGCGGATGAAGTGTCAGCTCTTCGAGCGTAATCTCGGAAGCAGGAGTCAGAATGATCTCATTGGGAAAAATATCGAGTTCGACCGAAGACTGGAACAAAGGAATGGAAATGGTATCTCTCGAGATACGTTCCTGAAAACAGCGGAGCGAGTCGATACGGACTCCGGCTGTTATTTTGATTTCATTTTCGTTGAGTACAGGGAAATTCAGATCGAATTTCATTTTTTCGAACTGAAGGAAGAATCCTGATTTGTCCCATGTTTGAGCAAGAATGACGCTGGATTCTCCTGGTTTGTTACCGGAGAGTATGCCTTCGAGCTCATGTTGAGATTTATTGATTTGTCCGACGAATAACAGATTCTGCGCTTTTGCGTCGTGGGTGATTGAAAACGGAATGTGGCAGGCTCCATTGCGAACATGACCTTCAGGGATGCTCAGCCGTGTGGCAGAGCTATCGTTTTTCAGTTGTATATTCAGATTGTTTATCTCCACATTATTGGGGATGAAACGGAATGAAAGCTGAGTTAACCGAGCCAGTTTATCAGAAAAACCGGTAGTTTGTTGCGTTAGCGTATCCGATGGCTGAGCGTTACTTTTCAGGAAAAGAAAGTCCAGATTCGAAGAGGTAGAGTCGGCAACTATCCGGCAATGAGTATCGGTTACAGCAACCGACTTAAGATTAATCTTCTTGCGTATCAGATCAAACAATGAAATATGGAGCGAAAGTTTGCTGATTTGAACAATTGTGTCATTTGCAGGCGAGATGAGCGCGAAGTCTGTGACCGTGACGCCATCGAGTCCGGCAAATTCGACAGAAGTATGTTTGATTGTGCCTCCATGAAGAGAGGCTGTGTTCATGCGCGAAGAGATATAATCTTTTGCTTTGGTACGAACGACGAAGAAGCCAATTGTTAATAATCCGCCAATAAGAATGCCAGGAATAACGATGTATTTAAAGAGCCTCATGCAAAAAATGTTAGATGTTGATATTTGGATGCGAAAATATATCTTTTCCCCGTGGATTGAACAATAAATCGGGATATATGGTTTATTGTAGTAAGTTTTATCTATTAATTTAAAGTTAACCTCACCTATAGTTATGAAAGAGTTTGTATCGTATGATCATTGGGCAGACAAGATTATGTCGGTAGCCCGGGATGTATTACATTTCTTCGGTTTCACTCCGCAATCAGCAGACACATTTGAGCGGGTCGTTATTTTATGTGTGATTTTTGTTTTAGCCTATTTATCTTATCTGATTTTTTGCCGGATAGGGGTACGCATTATTTATACGATAGCATCGCGCTCTAAGCATCAGGCCGCAATGGTGTTGTATGACAACCGGTTTTACAGGAGAGTTTTAGGTATGATACCTCCTTTGGTTGTGCTGATCCTTGCACCGCTTCCGTTCAGAAATGAGGCGAGCACCGTTCTGGTATTTATTGAAAAGTCCTGTTACATCTATATCCTTGTGATGTTTATCAAGGCATTGTTTGCCTTTACGAGCTTTTTGTTTAATGAGCTGGTTAAAGAAGAAGACGATGGATACCAGTCATATAAAAGTATGATTGAGATTCTGAAAATTATTATTGTAGTCTTTGCATTACTGATTGTTGTAGGTATTATCACCAATGTAAAAATATCAACGTTGTTAACCAGTTTGGGGGCTTTTGCAGCTGTGCTGATGTTGATATTTAAGGATTTTATATTAGGCTTTATAGCAGGTGTGCAGTTGTCGCAAAATAAAATGATCAAGATCGGGGACTGGATTCAAATGGATCAGTATGGAGCGAACGGTACCGTTTTCGAGATGTCGCTGATTACGGTTAAAGTGCGGAATTTCGATAATACCATTGTGACCGTGCCCCCGTATGCCCTGATATCGGGTTCGTTTATTAACTGGAAAGGAATGTCTGAGACTGGATTCAGACGTATCAAAAAGACGATTCTCTTTGATATCAATACGATTAAACGCATTGATGATGCCTTTATTCAGAAGATAGCAGGCAATCCATTGTTGCAGGGCTATCTGGATGATAAATATATGGATCCCGATCCAAAACGCTGCAAGGAACAGGATAGATCGACCAATATGGGGCTTTACCGTATATGGCTGGAACATTATCTGATGAATCATCCGCATGTCAGACATGATCAGTATCTGGTGATTCAGGGTAATGAATCGAATGGAGGAGGGTATCCGTTATTGGTTATGTTCTT
>JBOFCW010000350.1:0-3138 GCA_051646395.1 Bacteroidales bacterium | reverse complement strand
CTGCTGCCATACGGTAATCGGTCGACAAGTCGATTATCTTCAAGTCGGAAGGCACTTCATGTGCCTCCATAAATTTACGAGTGTCTCCGTGTGCAGTACAGAAAAACAAAAGATCTATTTCATGGAATGGTAATTCTTGCGTGAAAGTCAATTCTGTTTCGCCGAACAATCCCGAATGGACATCATATAATTTATTTCCGGCATTGCTCGAACTGTTGACGAAAACAAGCTCCACATCAGGATGATTCAACAACAAACGCAACAATTCTCCCGCCGTATATCCGGCACCTCCTACGATTCCTACTTTGATCATTTCGCGACTCCTTCTTCATTCTTTGCCTGAACGGCATAATATATTTTTGTCTGGTTACCCAGTATTTTTGTAAATCCTTTCACATCGTCGGCGCTCCAGGCTTTGTTCATTTCTCCGTACTCTCCGAAATCGGATTTCATCAGGTCATAAGGAGAATCTACTCCAACCAATGTATAATGATATGGCTGTAGTTCGATGATTACTTTACCGGTTACATTCCGTTGCGATGTTTCCAGATAAGCTTCCATCTCGCGCATTACCGGCTCCAGATACTGGGCCTCATGTAAAAACATACCATAAGTCGTGGCAATCTGGTCTTTCCAGTATTGCTGCCACTTGGTCAGCACATGCTTCTCAAGCATTTTATGCGCATTGATGATCAGAATTGGAGCAGCAGCCTCAAAACCTACACGCCCTTTGATGCCAATAATGGTATCTCCGATGTGCATATCACGACCAATGGCGTATTTGGCTCCAATCTCTTCCACCTTGCGTATGGCTTCAATCTTATCCGCAAATTTCACTCCGTTGACAGCAATCAGTTCCCCTTTATCGAATTCAAGGGTAAGGGATTCTTTCCCTTCTGCTACAAGTTGAGAGGGATAAGCCGATTCGGGCAAAGTCTGGTCCGAATGAAGCGTTTCCTTTCCTCCGATACTGGTGCCCCACAAGCCTTTATTAATGGAATACTCCATTTTCTTATAATCAGCCTGAACACCATGATTGCGTAAATATTCTATTTCCGCTTCGCGTGATAGTAACAAGTCGCGTGTCGGGGTAAGTATTTTTATATTCGGAGCAAGCACTTCGAAAGTCAGATCGAAACGAACCTGATCATTACCAGCCCCTGTAGAACCATGGGCAACATACTCTGCCCCGATCTCTTTCGCATAATTGATAATGGCCATCGCCTGAAATACCCGTTCCGAACTAACGGAAATAGGGTAAGTGCCATTGCGCAAAACATTTCCAAACACCATATAGCAAATGCTTTTGTCGTAATACTCCTGCGTAACGTCTAATGTAACATGTTTTACGGCTCCCAATTCATAGGCGCGTTTTTCGATACGCACCAACTCATCAGGCGTAAAACCACCGGTATTTGCGATAGCCGTATAGACTTCATAACCCAGATCTTCTGCGAGGTATTTCACACAAAATGAGGTATCCAGACCTCCGCTAAATGCTAAAACTACTTTTTCCTTCATCGCTATTATGGTATTTGTTTATTTATTTTTTATTGGTGCTCGGCCGGATCATAAAGCATCCCGGTACATAAACACATTTTACGGTTCGTACGCGAAAGCACATCGTAATTCACACAACTCTGGCATCCTTTCCAGAATGACTCATCATCTGTCAACTCGGAAAAGGTTACCGGACGATAGCCCAGCTCATAATTGATTTTCATGACGGCAGCTCCGGTTGTTAAACCAAAGAGTTTTGCCTGTGGAAATCGACTTCTGGATAAATCAAACGCAAATTTCTTTATTCGTTTAGCCAGACCGTGTCCCCTGAACTTATCGACAACGATAAGTCCGGAGTTAGCCACAAATTGTTTGTTACTCCAGCTCTCGATATAACAGAAACCTGCAAATTCACCGTCGGCTAAAGCGATAACCGCTTTTCCCTCCAGCATTTTCTGGTGTACGTATTCGGGCGAGCGTTTGGCGATTCCGGTTCCCCTGATTTTCGCCGCTTTTTCAATTGTATCCAGTATGGTTTCGACATAGGAAATGTGAGACTCATCAGCCACCATTACCTCAATGGCAACCATTACGTCAATTGTTTGTTCCATTTTTCAATTATGCAAAAAGAATAATTATTATCAATGCAGATGGATATTAGGGATAAAAGCAGACAATGCCTCTACCACCTGTTCTCGCGAATATTCCTCACGTGGGATAATAAGTATAGTGTCGTCGCCGGCAATGGTTCCCAGTATTTCATGGGGAGAATTTATATCGATATCATATGCAATACTACTGGCATAGCCGGGACGTGTACGAATAACAGCTACATGATTTGAAAATTCAATCGAGATAAAACCAGCCGCGGCAAAACCGATACTTCCCGTATTACGCGGTTGTACCATTTTTCCGATTCCACCCATTTCCGGAAGGATATAAACATACCCGCCCTGATTATTGGCAACTTTCGCTATTTGTAGCAGTTTGAGGTCGCGCGAAAGAGTGGCTTGTGTAAGCTCGAACCCTCGTTCTTCCAACTTAGTCAACAATTCATCCTGACTTCCGATTTTTGTCTGCATTACAATTTCACGAATGGCGATCAGTCTCTCTTTTTTATTCTTCATACATGTATATTTATTCTCATTACTCATTGCAAATATACACATAAATGTATAATACAAAAGAAAATGTTGTATTTTTAAAGCATAAAGATATGATTTCAGCAATCATTCGTATATTTAATGCATACTAATACTTTATTATTGCAAAAAAGCATCTACTGATGCAGATGCTTCTCCTCTTTATTATTTCTGTATTTTTCAAATTGTATATAAATATCGACACGATCTCCTTTACGATGGGTGTCTCAGCATAGACGAGAAAATGTCGTTTACTTTGGTTTATGGGCCGGCCAGAACCGTTTTTTTTTATGATCACAAATTTCTTTCTCCTGCACGGGCTACTGTAAAACTTCACTTTCCATATTGTTAATTATCTTTGTAAAAGATATTCATGCAGACCCGTAAAGGGTAATATATCTTATCTCAATTCTCATATTATTTTGAATCACACACATCCGGTTTCTGACCTCCTTAGATTCAGCTGAAAAAAGATGCGAATAAAAAAATCATATAC
>JBOFCW010000324.1:0-7586 GCA_051646395.1 Bacteroidales bacterium | reverse complement strand
AGTTCGCTTTTGGCAACCTGGCCTTTTATGATGAGGGTATCTGTTTTTGTACTTTCCCGGTATGCCACGATCAGCATACGCTCGAAAATACCAGGCCGGTTCACCGGGTCATAACCCACTCGGATCAATCCTTTTTCGCCCTTTTGAATCTTTTTTTGTTCGAATTCGGGCAGCGTACATCCGCATGAACTCCGAACCTCTTCGATCGTCAAGGGCGTTACTGCCGTATTTATAAACTCAAATTCGCACGTACGGATACCGTCGTCCTCACGGATATTCCCGAAGTCGTAAATTCTGTTTTTAAACTGCGCACCCTTTTCAGGATGTGTGTCGCCGGCATTTCCGGGAATTGAAAAAACAAGCAGCGAGTACGTGATAAGAAGAAGCTTCATTTATATATAGTTTAATTTTTGACATTAATGTATAAATGCGCCATTTGTATAGCTTCGGTTGGATATCTCAACTTTAGGTGAGTTATGGCGATTTCATTTATATATAACTTGATTTTTGACATTAATGTATAAATGCGCCATTTATATAACTTCGGTTGGGTATCTTAACTTTAGGTAAGTTATGGCGATTTCATCTGTAAATAATTTATAAGTGGAGAGGATCTGTTTTACAGATTCGGATTTTTCAACCCCATCATTTTATACAGGATATTCACAATCTCCGAATTATCGATCACTCCGGTATATTTATCCGCACCGGCGCCGATGGCAAAAAAAGGAACCGGATTGCCGGTATGGCTCCAGGTTGTCCACCCCATCGCCATCTTATCCGCGATGATTGAAAAAGCTTCGCGGGTAAACTCATCAAACGAATTGTAAAGCGTCTGAGTGGTTTTTCCCTCTTTTTTCACGAATGCTTTTTCATAGGCCGCCATCAGCCTGCCCTCTTCGGTCAGAGAAATCGGTATTCCATCCCAGAATCCCAGTTTATCCTGAAGCATCTGTTTCATTTCAGGCCAGCTGATCTCTTTCCCATTCAGCATCATTTTGGTAAGCGTTTTGCTGAATTTTATCTGAGAAACCCGCTGATATTGTCCATACGATAAATCCGCTTTATAAGCACTCGAGTGAGTACCTACCGTGAGTCCGCCCGTTTCGTGATCGGCTGTGACCAGAATCAGTGTCTCTTTCGGATAACGGCGGTAAAAATCATAAGCCACACGGAGCGACCGGTCGAATTCCAGCACTTCATGAATCGTCGCTACCGCATCTTTACTGTGGTTGGTATGGTCCATTTCACCTCCTTCCACCAGCATACAGAATCCCTTTTTGAGGTATCTTTTTTTCAGGTGATCCAGACAAACCCGCGTCATTTCGGGCAAGCGGAGGGCTCCCGGTTCGTTGTCGATAACGATGCCCATCACGTTGGTATTGATCGTGTCTTTGCTCAGCAACAGGATTTTCTCTTCGTTCTTTATGTTTCCGAATTCGTCCATCCCTTCGGCAATGGCATAGCCCTGTTCGCGCATCATTTCGAGAGCGGGCTTGGGTTCGGCATCCTTTGCCTTGTCGCCACGCAGTCGGGCACCGCCGAAAAAGTCGAAACCGCTGTGTGCCGCGTCGCGGTTGATCGCATAACGTTTGCTGCGGCTATCTGTCGAGGCGTAAAACGCAGCCGGAGTAGCGTCGTCGGGCGAATTGGTCGTCAGGATACCCACGCCACGACCCCGTTGCTTCATTACCTGAAAAAAGGAGGTCAGGGGTTTCTCATCCGGTCCGATACCTAAGTAGCCGTATTGTGTCTTCACTCCGTTGGCGATTGCCGTGCCTGCTGCAGGCGAATCTGTTTCCCAACGGTTTGTGCAGTAGGTTGTCGAGAATCCTGCTACCGGAAACTGCATCATCAGGAGGGTTGAGTCCGGATTATAAACTTGCTTGAGATACATGTCGGTTGCCTGAACAGACCCCATGCCCATGCCATCGCCGATAAAAATAAAGATGTATTTCGGATTTTGAGACCACAATCCCGCTGCAAGACAGCAGCTCAGAGCGAAGAGAAAAGATCGTTTTTTTAGCATAATGAAAATAAGATTTAAAGAGTCTGGTAAGCGGCAGACGCGCGCGTGTATAAACGCATCAGCGTATGTTGAAAAAACAGCTTAAAGATAACCTGTTTTTTTATTGCCTGCCGATACGGATGCCAACAATCTCAATCGAGCATGATTTTCTTTCCGTTCAAAAAATAAACTCCACCCGAAAGGCCCTCCAACCGGTGTTCACCCGCCGGCAGGGTTCCCCGTCTGACCATCCGGCCATCGATTCCTGTCAGCGTAATCGCCAATGTGCTCCCGCATTTGATCATGAGAACTCCCGGTTGCGGATTGATAAAAGTCCAGTCGGTCTCTCCGGTCGTTGCAATCCGGTCCGGAATATCCGGAAAAGGAGCGATGAGCAACGTTTCCGATTGGAGCGGCAGGTCGAGATAGGCCCGGAAAGGAAGTACGAACGAATTGGCATCCCCTTTTCGGAAAACGGGTTTTCCGGAAAGATCTTGTCCCAATATATATTTCCCGTCCGTTTCGGTTTCCTTATAAACACCATTGAATGTTTTCGTTTCTTTCTGAACGGTGATTCGGGCGTCTGCCGTATGTAAAAGAAGCTCTTTCGTTTTTTCCGGGTTATTCCATCCGTTATATCTCATCAGATAAGATGTATGGGCGCAGAGGCTTGTCACCCGGGTGAAGTTTACGGTTTTCTCATCGGCAGAAAGCGATTCGAAGCCGTAAAAAAGATAGTCGGAAGGCATTTCGCTTTCCTTTACTTCAAATGGAATCAGGATTGTTTCCCAGCCTCCGTCTTCCCGTGTCATACGGGTATAGGAAGCCTCTCTGGCAATGAATTCGAAGCCGATTCCGAGTGAACCTCCGTCGGATAATGCGAGTCGCTCACACACCTTGTCGCAAATTTCGTTAGCCGGCAGATTCATCGGATTGGCGGTAAATACAAGGCAATTCGGATTGCCATATTCCCCGCTTATCATTCCTCCTTCGGGTAAAAGCGCTTTTCGCAGATCCAGCGATCTGAGGGTTTTCAGTGAGAGCAGGTAATTGATCCGGCTGTCGTGTGTCGCTCCCCCGATACAGACTTTTTCGACCGGAAATCTGGCAGAGCCCGAGGCATATCCCGGTTTGTTGAAATTGCCCGAGGCAAACGCTTTGAATCCGCCCGGCGACCCCGTCCCATACATCAGCATACGGGTGGTACTACCGTCATTGTATTCGTAAATTTTTGATTTTTCGTTCCAGTGCCAGTAGAAGATATTGTTTCTGTAACCCAGATTTGTTTGCCCCGCCCGGACCACATACAGATATGATCCGTTCGATCCGATTAGCCCCGCATTCTCTTTGTTTGTTTCTGCATGCCAGATAACGGATGGGTTGTCAATCAGGATTTCATTGTCGGGAGTCGTTTCAGCAACTACGCCATATAATTCTGTGGCCGGATCGCTCTTTTTTGCGTCCGAAGAGACGGCGAAGCACTGTTCTTCACCCGCTATCGTGATGGAATTTGTAATCACACAGGGAGTCGTATTTCTCAATGTTTCCACGGTATAAATCACCGAAGGGCTTTCTCCGTCTTTATTGATGGCCAGGCATTCGATCGTGACCGGAGCGTAGAACAAGGTGATTTGAAGTGGCGAATCGCTTGTACGCCAGTCAGTGGCATTGATCCGGTAGCGTATTTGCGTATCCGGGACTGCTGTAAACGATACCGTAGCGCCCTGATAATTTCCGGCTGCGGGCTTGTTCAGCGTTGGAACGGGAGGTGGAGCCGCATTGATCCTGAAGGAGGCGCCCGGACTTCCGGATAAAGAGAAAAACAGAACCGGAATTATTCGGATAATCTCTTTTATTCTCATTAGATATATTCTATTTTTTAACATTAAGGTCAAAAGCGCCATTTATACACCTTTTGTCGGGTATGTCTGCTTTAGGCGAGTTATGGCGATATGAATCAGGGACAGAAAACGATAATATAAAAATACATTAATATAATCAATCGCCGGCAAATTCGGTTTTATGCAATAGGTTAAAAAGAAATATTCTCCTTATGTTCTTCAGCATTTGGCTCATTATACCGGATCAAAACGATTCGGTTGTTGCGAATAAATATGCATATATTTGGCTCATATCCACGATTTAATGTAAATATATCATTATATTCTATCAATAATCTTAAACCTTCCCGCTTTATATGGAAACATCAGGTTCCGCTTTGTAAATTTGCCTGCATATCACATTAATTGCATTTATGAAGTTTAAAATAGTTTTTTGTGCGGCGTTACTCTCTTTCGGAGCTACCACGGCTTCAGCAAAAGGGATCCTTTTCTGGAAGAAGAAAAAAACGACCGCTGCTGATTCTGTTTCGGTGAAAAGCGATTATGATAAATTCACCGGTTCGGATGTCAAGACATCAGCAGGAGTATTTAAAATCCATCAGAAGAAAAATGATTATTATTTCGAAATCCCCGCAGATCTTCTGGGACGGGATTTTCTGATCGTCAACAAGCTGCAGAAAGTACAGGCACAGCTCAACGAGGCCGGTGTCAACAAAGCGGTGAATTATGAGAATAACCTGATCCGTTTCGAAATCGACAAAGCGCAGCAGAAGCTGATGGTTCGCCAGGTTATGCCTGCTCCTGATGCTCCACAAGAGGATGCGATCAGTCGTTCGGTACGCGAAAACTTCATATCCCCACTCATTGCGTCTTTCAAAATCGAAGCGCAAAGCAAAGATTCCTCGTCGTTCGTCATCAAGGTGAACGATATCTATACCGGTGCCGAAAAAAGCATCAACAACGTGTTCGATAACATCGGACTCGGTACTTCTGCTATCAAAGACCTTTCGCGGATCGTTTCGGCGAAAGCGTTTACCGACAACATTGTCGTGACTTCCGAGCAGACTACGAAAGTTTCTGAAGGGAACACTTCCATCCACGTAACGGTAGAGGTATCCTCTTCGATGATTCTGCTTCCGGAAACACCGATGGCAGCCCGTTTCGATACGAAGAAGGTTGGTTATTTCGGTACGCCCTACGCTTACTTCAATGACCGCCAGCAGAAAACGGAAGCGCGCAAGCTCATTACCCGCTGGCGCCTTGAACCGCGTGAGGAAGACCGTGAGAAATACTTGCGCGGCGAATTGGTAGAACCAGCCAAACCGATCGTGTTCTATATCGACCAATCGACTCCTTACCAATGGCGCGAGTACATGCGTCGCGGGGTAGAAGACTGGCAGGTCGCATTCGAGAAAGCCGGTTTCAAAAATGCAATCGTGGCGCGTCAGCTCAACGATAGCATCGAAGCTTCGGCCGACGATATCAACTATTCGGTAATCAACTACATCGCATCCGATAAGGTGAACGCGATGGGACCGTCGATCATTGATCCGCGTTCGGGTGAGATCCTTGAAGCCGACATCATCTGGTGGCACAACGTATTGAGCATGATCCAGAAATGGATCACCGTTCAGACCGGTATGGTCGATCCGGGTGCGCGTCAGCTGGTGATTCCGGATTCGATTATGGGCGATGCGATGCGTTTCGTCGCTTGCCATGAGGTAGGACACTCGCTGGGACTTCGCCACAACATGATGGGATCATGGGCTTACCCGACAGACTCGCTTCGTTCGAAAGCATTTACAGACCGTGTTAATTCGACATCCTCTTCGATCATGGACTATGCCCGCTACAACTACATCGCGCAGCCGGGCGACGGCGTGACCAAGCTGGCTCCGAATATCGGTCCTTATGATATTTTCGCCATCGAATACGGTTACCGTTGGTTCGGTAAAACTTCGCCACGCGAAGAAAACGCAGAACTAAAAACATTGCTTCAGCAGCATACCTCGCGCGACTATGTATTCGGCGATGCGCAGGATCCGCGCGATGCGATCGATCCGCGTGCTCAAAACGAAGATCTGGGCGACGATCCGGTGAAATCTTCAAACTACGGTATCGCGAATCTGAAGCGCATCATGCCTAACCTGATCGCCTGGTCGACTACTACCGAAGAGTCGAAAGAGAGTTATTTCGAAGCAGGTCGTTTGTTGATGGCGGTGATCAACCAGTGGAACAACTACCTGTATCACGTATTGGCTCAGGTAGGGGGTATTTACATGGAAGATACTACTCCGGGCGACGGAATCGCATCTTACACCCACGTGGATAAAGCGAAGCAGAAAGAATCGCTGCAGTTTTTGCTGGATAACGTATTGAGTGATCAGAAATGGCTTTTCGGATCTGAAATCAACAAATACACGTTTCCGATTCAGAACTCTCCTTCGGGGATGTTCGAAAACTCACCGAGCGTGTTTCAGAAAAACGCCCAGGCATATATCTACTGGGATTTGTTGAGCAACAACCGTTTGGTGCGTATGCTCGAAAACGAAGCGGAAAACGGTAAAAGCGCGTTCACGGTAGTAGAGATGCTTGATGCGATGCACAAACACATCTTCGGGAAAACCGAAAGAGGAGCAACGTTGAACGTGAAAGACCGCGAACTGGAAAAAGGCTTCGTCGATGCGCTGATACTGGCTGTTTCGGAAGATGCGACCAACAAAAACGCTAAAAAGCTGATGGAAGATTCACACTTCCTGTTCGATAGCGAAACCGCTCAGGAGCAGCACATCTGTTCCCGTTGCGCTCACGGTGATCGTTCGGCTTCGAAAACAGTCAACTTTTACGGCACGCAGTCGAACCGTTTGTCGGATGCGATTTCCGTTAAACGAGGCGAATTGCTACGCATCGCGGATTTGTTGAAAACCAAACAACACACTTCCGATATCGCTTCACGCTATCATTATAAAGATTTGATATTGCGAATCAATACGGCTCTCGGTTTATAAGAACCCGGAACCGCATATTAAAACAGACAAGACAGGCTGTCCGAAAACTCATTGTTTTCAGACAGCCTGTTTTGCAATCATTTGCTTAGGTAGGTTTTTCAATTTTCTTAGGTTCCTTATTGGTGGATTTGCCTGAAATACGGCCCGTCTTTCTCTGAAGTACAGGCCGTCTCTCAGTGAGATCCAGTCTGTCTCTCGGTGAAAGACGGGCCGTCTCTCGGTGAGATCCGGTCTGTCTCTCAGTGAAAGACGCTCCGTCTCTCACTGAGAGACGCATGTGTGGGGTCTATTCAAATTATTTTCAGGGTGGTAATAAAATTAAAAGCAGTCGGGTTATTTTCAACGTCAAGACCAAAAAAAAGCGATTCCGTCGGAATCGCTTTTTTTTGGTCGCTTGGCATCGGTGATAACTCCAGGGAGCAAGTCCCGAACGCGACTTAATTGTAGGAAGCGTTAGTTTAAGACAAGAGCTTCGGCTGAATAAATACCTTATTTGCTCTTGTATCAGGAGATTATATAAAAGCAGAAAATCCAGTGGGTTATCATAATTGCCATTATCGTGAGATATTATGAAGAAAGATCTTATTGTTGTCTAAATTCGGGGGAGTAATATAGTCTAAATTCTGGGGAGTAATATATATTGTTAACCCGTTGGCGGAATTAAAAAGATAATATACTGATGTTTGAAAAGTTGCACATATTATTGATATATAGTATATTAGGGTTAAT
>JBOFCW010000314.1:0-4658 GCA_051646395.1 Bacteroidales bacterium | reverse complement strand
TCCTGCGCAAACCCTGCTGGGCAGATCATCAGAAACAAACACAACAGTAGGTATAGTCTTTTTTGCATGTCGTATTGCAATATTTCAATTTCTATATTTTACACTAATTGCTCACTGGTTTTACCAAATCGTCTTTCCCTTGATTGATAATCGCAAATCGCCTTAAACAGGCTTTCCTTACCAAAATCAGGCCAATAGGTATCCGTAAAATAAAGCTCCGAATAGGCTGCCTGCCACATCAGGAAATTACTGATTCGCTGCTCGCCACCCGTACGGATGAGCAAGTCGGGATCCGGGATCCGGGCTGTACTCAGGTAAGAGGATATCAGTTCATCGGTAATCTCAGCTTCAGTCAGTTTCCCCTGAGCAACACCGACTGCTATGCGGCGTGCTGCTTCAGTTATTTCCCAACGGGAAGAATAACTCAGAGCCAGCACCAGCGTAAGGCCTGTATTGCCCGAAGTCTGATCAATGCAATGATCCAGACGCTCTTTCACTTCTGCCGGCATACGCGACAAGTCGCCGATCGCCATCAGACGGATATTATTTTTCATCAGATCGGGAGTTTCCCGTTCGATAGCCATTACCAACAAGGCCATCAGCGCTTCCACTTCCTGATCCGGACGATTCCAGTTTTCTGTTGAAAAGGTATATAGGGTCAGGTATTTCACACCTGCTTCCGAAGCCGCCTCCGTCACCGTACGTACAGACTCGACCCCGTATTGATGGCCATAGCTACGCTCCTTTCCCCGCTCTTTTGCCCAACGCCCGTTACCATCCATAATGATGGCAATGTGAGCCGGAACCCTTTCTTTATCGATTTGTTGTATGTACGACATAAAGTCGGTATTTCTTATTCTAAATTATTACACTTTCTTTTTCTCAGGCCGAACTCATAAGAGATACTCACCCCAAGCGTCGAATACCAATCGGTATTCTTTGCCCCCGAACTGACAATCCCATAAGGATCCTCGATTCCGTCTGCTCCGTCCGTAAAAGTTTTGGCAAAAATCAGCTTTGCCGCTACATTCCAACGGGGAGCCAACTTGTATTTCACCCCGACCCCTAAGGGCAAGGAAAAGGAAAAAGCGTTATCTCCGCTTCCCGCAACCATCCCTAAACCTACTCCCACCAATATAAACGGGGATATTCGCGACATATTGCGGTAAGAAGCTCCGGTTCCGAAATTCAAAAAATTGAATTCAGCGTTCCCTGACAATTGCCACAAACGACTATCGAAATCATAATGAACCCCGTTGGGAAAATGGTTTGAAAAACGATCACTGTTTCCAGCCAGACCGGCAGTGAGCAACTCTGTGGTAAAAGCCCAACGCAGATTGTATTTATAACGAAAATGAGCATCGAATGCGAATCGGGGACTATAAAAGAATTTCCCCGCATTGACATCGCCATAAGCAGAACTGATCCCTGCACCGACACCCGCATCATACAAGTAATCCTGGGCTTTCAGTGGGATGACTGCCCAAAGGGCACACATCAGAAGCACTGCTTTAATTCTCATTATTGATAAATAGGCGTTTTAACGTCAATATATTACTCGACAGGCTTGAAGGCCAGTTTATTCAAACGACCTCTCCACAATTGATTCAATTCCCCCTGATTATTCTCTCCACCAAGCAAATTGATGAAATAGTCGGAATCCACATAAACAGAAGAGAATGCGCGTGCATCATAATTTGCAGGCATCGTATATAGTGTATCAGCTTTCGTCCAGCTGATTCCTTTATTTGGCGATACATAAACCTCTTTCGAGAACTTACCCGAAGCGGTTTCTCCGTTAAGCAACATCCAGAAAGTATCTTTTACGCGCGGGTCCGTTTCATACGAAACCAAAGACAACCCTTCCATCTGAGGCAAAGACGGTTGTCTGAACTCCTGCCATACGTTGATTCCGTCGTAGTTCCATGAAGAAGAAGTCAGCTGACCGCTTGCCATCTTACCTCCTACGATAACGATGCGCTGTGTAGTTCCGCCGGCATATTGCACCGGATTCGAGTAACCTACCAACGGAAAACGAGCCGGCACGACACCCTCTTGTTTCCAGCTGATGCCATCTGTTGAATATGCAAAATAATAATCGCCCTTGTTCTGTGTCAATGCGATCAGCTGTGCTGTGGCGTTCAACTGATTGAATTCTCCGATCAGATTCGTAAAACGAAGCGTTTCCGACCCTTCGGCTACAACACCCCAGTTTTCACCATCCGCGCTTTTAAGCAGCGAACCGTTAGAATCAACGACATACAAATCATTTCCGAATACGCTCAGCGTAGTCAAATCCGCACTCTGGACTCCCGATGTCGTATGTTTCGTCCAGCTTTTCAGGTTCGAAACCGGAGCTGTATAAAGCACCACGCCCGAAGCGTTACGAATCAGCCAGTACATTTGAGCTCCCAGATTAACCGCCTTTTGCGACATGATCTTTCCGGCATCAGCCAAAGGACTGTCGATAAACTCTTCCCAGTGAATCGAATCGGGCACCTGATGGTGTACGTTCACTTTTACTTCATAAAACTTCTTATTGACACCGTTTCCGGCAAGCACCTCAATGATAACCGGTTTGGAAAAATCGATAGAATCGGTCGAAACATACTCCGTCGTATCTGAAGCTGTATAAAGCATCACCTTCTTGGGATCAGAAAATCCGATTTCAGCAATCAACTTCGATGTATTGGTTCCGACAGGTAATGAGTCGGCGTTAAAGATCTCTCCAACGAGGCTATCTCCGGTAAGCTTGTTATCCGGTAGTTTTTTTCCATACTGATTGATCGTAAAATAAACCGACGAAAGATTCGGAGCTACCTTCGAATTATCTGCCAGTTTAAAGCTTTTCACCAGCGCATCGGTATATCCGCTGTAATCGATCTCCTGCTTATCATCTTTACATGCACTTACGGCCAGTACCAAAGCAGAAATTGCTAAAAAATATATTTTTCTGATCTTCATTCTTTGAAGGATATTATTATTTATGCCCTGCAAAATTAAAAACATTTTTGGCTTTCTTACAGTTAGCCATTTATTATTATCACATTTTAGTCACTTATGCAATCAATAAATGCTAAAATAACCGATTTATTATTGATTCCGGTAATGAAAAACCAGAGAATCGCCAAAACTTTGCCAATTCACCTCTTTTTGAGCGATAACCGGAGCAACCACTCCGTCGGTCAGTAAAAGAGACCCGATTTCGACGCGCGCTTCATCCCAAAGTCCACGCCCGATAAAAGTACGAAGCATCTGCGCTCCCCCTTCTACCAGCAAAGTCTGCACGCCGCGACAAGCCAGCTCGCGTAACATATTATCCGGGAATCCGTCATCAAAACAGACTGATACATAGTCGCAATTTTCTTTCGGAGTTTTCTGTTCTTCACAAAAAACAAGAGTCGGCACGGTCCCGTCAAGCAAAGCTGAATGAGCAGGTACCCGCAAACGACGATCGACAAGAACTCGAACCGGATCGGCTCCCACCCATTTACGCACAGTCAGTTTCGGATTATCGAGAATCGCTGTATTGGTTCCCACCAAAATTGCATCGGATTCTGCACGCAATTTATGAACCAGCATCGAATTGACGGGGTTGGAGATCTGTGCGGGAGAAACGCCGCTTCCGGGTTCCCGGTCACGATCCATAAAACCATCCGCACTCTGTGCCCATTTCAGGATAACATAAGGACGTTGTTTATTATGCGCTGTAAAGAACGGTTTGTTTAACTCATAACAGGCAACCTCCAATACCCCCACCGTCACATCGATACCGGCATCTCTCATCCGGTTGATACCCCTACCGGCAACCTCTACAAAGGGATCCTGAATCCCTACGACAACTCGGGGAATCTTCTTCCCGATAATGAGGTCTGAACAGGGCGGAGTTTTCCCCCAATGCGAACAAGGCTCCAGACTCACATAAATCGTACTCTCACACAACAAGTGCTCCTCCTTTACAGAACGAATCGCATTCACCTCCGCGTGAGCTTCGCCACATTTACAATGATAGCCTTCGCCAATAATCCGGCCTTCGTGAACGATCACCGCACCGACCATCGGATTCGGCGAAACATGTCCGCGACCCATCGCTGCCAATTGCAGACAACGTGCCATATATTTTTCATCCTGCTGATTTGCTTTCATGACTCTTGTATTATAATAGTAAAAATTGCCGTCAGCTTCTTAATTCGTATATTTGTAAAAACAGAAAACACCCCTATGATACAAACCATCGAATATATCCGTTCGGAGCTGAACGGCCTTTACCCTGATCGCGAAATCGAACAATTCATCGCCATCCTATTCCGGCATGTATGCAACTATTCGCGCGCTGACTTAATCATCTACAAAAATAACAAATTATCCGAAAGCGACGCGGAGCAGATCCGGGCATTCACGCTTCGGCTGAAAACGCAGGAACCAATCCAGTATGTTTTAGGCACCAGCTGGTTTATGGATCTTCCCTTTCATGTGCGTCCGGGCGTGTTGAGTCCTCGTCCGGAAACGGAAGAGCTGGTAGAAATAATTACACGCGAGAATCCGGAACTGAACAAAAAAGTTCTCGACATCGGTACCGGAAGTGGCTGCATCGCCATCTCATTATCGATACGTCTCAATAAGGCAGACGTCGCCGCGTGGGACATTTCTCCCGAAGC
>JBOFCW010000024.1:0-7261 GCA_051646395.1 Bacteroidales bacterium | reverse complement strand
ATGGGCATCTAAAGGTTGGGAAATTGTTGACGGAAAAATTGTCGAAGCAGAAGATCGGGATGGGGTTAATGGAAAAGAGATTATTCTACAAAAGTTGTCTATTTGTCGGACTTGGTTGGCTGAAGCATGGAACATTGATTTAGATAGGTTGCGTGACGAAGTTCAAAAACGACAGAATGACATTGACTTAGATGAAATGCGTAAAGAGCTTGATCAATACAAACTATAACTATAGAAAAACAATGATTATGAAAATATATTTCAAACTAATTTCTTTTTTGATTTTTTGCGGGTTAGCTGGCTGTACGGTTGAACAAGATGCAATTTTCGATCAATCTTCGGCTGTCCGCCTGAATGAAGCGATAAAGTCAAGTAAAGAATATTTTAGTACGCCTGAAAATGGATGGTTAATGGAATATTTTCCAAATAGAGAATCTGCCGGTGTTGTATTCTTAGTCAGGTTTGATAAAAACGGCTCCTGTGATATTGCAACAAAAAACACCTATGTTTCCAATTATACTATGGAATCTAGTTTGTATGAAATGATAGCAGATAACGGTCCGGTTTTGACATTTAATTCTTACAATACGCTTTTGCATCTATTTTCCTATCCCTCTTTACCAGGGGAAAGCATAGCTGATGGAAGAGGTCTTGAAGGAGATTATGAATTTATCGTATTACGTAAGGAGGCAGATTATGCTTTGTTGAAAGGTAAAAAATGGGGGGCTTATATTCGAATGATTCCATTAAATACTTCTATGGATTGGCCTTCTTTATTGAATCAAGTCTCTGAAATGAGATCTAGATTATTTAGTAACGAAACAGGATTACCACTTTTGTTTGTTCAGAATACAGACGTGATCAAAGCCTATTCGGGTAATACTGGTATTTTTAATATGGTAAAGGAAGGAAAAGATTTTGAGGAGGGAGAACCTCTTCCTTTCATCGTCCTTCCTGACCGCATCCGCTTTTATTCAGACGGAATGGATACCAAAGGAACTGAATTCAGACCGAATGAGGATAACACACGGATAGATCCGATTGACTCGGATGTGGCGGAATATTTTACGGGACCTAAGTTGAATGATTTTTTTGTCGAAAAGGCCACTTATGTATGGAAGGCCGATACGGCTGCATTTAATGCCGCTACCAAAGTCGTGTTTGATAAACTTCGTGAAGAATTGGCATTATCGCCGGGATTTAAAGGTCAGATGCGTTTTGCAGGTGTTGATTTTGGAAGCGCACCTTTTTATGGACAAATCAAACCGGCTTTGATTATCCGTTTTAAACAAAATAACAGTCAACCTGCAATTCCTATTTTAATGGAAGTTACCGCATCCGGAGAAAATCAAATTACGATCAATTTTCCTGAACCACTTGATTATAGCTCAAATGGGAATGGCGCGAATTTCATAAATAAAGGGGTGGATGAATTCCTTCAAATTCCTTCGCAACTGAAAGGAACTTACCAAATAAGCTCTAAAAATAGTTTTTTAATCAAGGATGTCAAATTAGGAGGAGGAAACCAGAATATTGAACTGGTACGTTGATGGATATTATCTCAGATAAATGATAGTTTCTTTTTGTGTGTTTAATTTAATAAATTCAAGTTTATGAGAAAAAGTTTAACTCTTTTACTTTCAGGACTTATTGGTGTTGGCGGTGTCGGTTTTGCCAACGAAAAAAGTCCGGTGAAAACAGTCCAAAACAGCAGGTGTGATTTGAAAGAATCAATGATTCAACCGGTTCAGAATTTAATGAATTTGCCTGTTCAGCTCGTTTCTGCTGAGGCTGCCAAGGTCATCGAATTTAATAATATTCAGCAGCAGCTAAGAATGCCTCGTGTTGATTTGAAAGGGGCAAAATCAGTTTCGAAAGCGCCCAAGTCATCCGCATCAAAATCGGTATCTGCCTTACCACAGGGAATCGAAGGTAGCAAGCAATATGAAGCAGTCGACTATTTTGATAAAGTGGATTTGAATTGGGACGGTACAATAACAGCAGATGCAACTATTCCAAATAAAATTTGGATATCTAATCTGTTATTGAATGGCTTATTGAATACTCCGACTGAAATATTCGGAATGGTAGATGCTGCGACTAAAAAAATCAGTATCCCTTGTGGACAGATTTTAGCTTACCTGCAGTCGGGAGAGGAAGTTCTTTTGTGCGGAATTAATGAAACCGGAATGCTCGTAACGGGTAAATCAATTACAGCGTCATTTGATGCTGCCGGTAAAATTACTTTTAATGATTATATCGGAGCCAATGTAGGTGAAATCCCTCAAGGTTGGTTTGAGTTATTGACTCAAATAAAAGCCATTGACAAAACAAAAATCGCAGCAGATGCCCACTATCTTGAGCCTCAGGGATTATTGTTTCAGGGGATGTTGTCTGACATGACTTATTTCACAAATAGTTTTTCTTATTCTCCGGCTTATGTTAATAATGAATTTCGCAACAGTTCTAAACCAGCCAATGCAACATTGCAATGGTCGTTGGAAGAGCTTGGCGATGATGGGAATATAATAGATACTAAAACTTCAACAGAACAGTCTATTATCGTAAATGATGCTCCTACTTATTTTAACATGCCACGTCTGACGGCAAAAATTAATAATACAGAAGATGCATTTATTCTTGCGCAAGCAAATGATCCTGCGAAAAAATCTTTTTATGAACTGTCCGGGAGGTCTTATGTAAAAGTAGAAACCATTGATGGTGTTCCTCAATATACGAAAACATCTGGATTTACCCGAGCCAATCCCGCAAATCAAGTTGGATATTATTCAATTGGGGATCCCGATGAAGATGGAATGACACCTTATTTATATGGTACGGGAAAATCTTCGAATGGAACACAGCATTCTGTTATTTCGCGTTTCCAGAAACCGCTATCAACTCTTTATTTTGAAGGGGTTGAGTTCTTTACTGCCGATTTTTCAGCGCCGGCTCTGACGAAATTTACATGTCAAATCGTTCGTATTAAAGATGGTGAAAACGAAAAGTGGTCTCGTTTGGATACGATCGCGACCTCTGTGATCTATACTGAGAATATTGCTTCACTTGGAAATAGGTTAGCGGTTTTATCGTTTAAGAACTTTACGGTTTTAGATGACATGGGATTCGAATCCGAAGTTGAATATCTTGAAATGGATGATGCATTTATTGTTGAACTTTATGGCTTTTCCAAAAAAGGCTGTTCAATGGCTGTTTTTTCAGAAAAAATTCAACCCGGAAACAATATAAATAACAAAGGTAAATCTTACTTTACATTAGAAGAAGATAAAGCGGAGGGTTATCCTCATTATCAATATCTTTCTCCGCTGCCGATGCAGATGAATTTGTATAATGCCGCTTATGCATACCTCGTACCTGAAGTTGCAAATCCTGTTATTCAATTGGATAAACAAGGTGCTTCGGCTTCTTTCAAATTCTATCCATTTTATAATGGAATCTGGATTGAAAATGAATAAGATATTCCGGATTGGTTATCTGTTCAGGTTGATGAAGAAGTGAATAAAACAGATGGTTCATTTTCGATTCATGTTACAGCAAAACCTTTCGTGACACGTGCAGAAGGCCGTCAGTTCGATTTGATCGTGAAGAGCTGGGGTGCGAAAGTTGTGCTTCCTGTTATTCAGGGAGTCCCTGCAGGAATGACAGATGTTGAGGCTTTGTCGGTGAAAGCTCAGTTTGTCGGAGATCAGATTCAGCTTACTTATGCGGATGTCGAGTCAGTATCGATTGTGGACGCAAATGGAAAAGTTTACGGAAGTTATATGCTTCCTGCTGCAGGAAATTATGTGATTCCTGCCGGTAACCTTGCCAAAGGAGTTTATATGCTTCAGTTTAAGGGAGCGAAAGGTTGTGTGGTCAAGTTGGTAAAATAATGATCAATTTATATTGATCGGATAGTATAAGTCACCTTTAGTTAAACAGGAGTATTCCCGGGATTCGAATCTTTTCAAGGATTAAAAGTCTTGAAAGGATAGTTCCCGGGATACTTTATTTAATGATATATCAATTGATACCTAATATTATGAGTAGAATATTACATACCCTTATCTTTGTTTTTAGTTTATCTTTTTTTATAGTTGCCCAACACCCGCTCTCATCTGTTGAGGTTGCTTCGGCATCAACGGTATACGGTTACCGTATCTTTGATAAGGTCGATCAGACGTATGCGTTTATCTCTTTTTCTGTTGATAATCCAGCACAAGTAAAGGTGGAGTCTCAACGCCCAGCATCCGGAGCACATATATGCGCTGCAGAATATTATAACGGAAAAATCTATGCCTATACCTATAAGCAGGATATGTTTGGCGAAAGTTTGCCTGAATATTTCGAAATATATGATGCGAATACCTACGATTTGATTCAGCGGAAAAATCCTTTCCCTTATATGATGCACGACATGGCTTATGACCATACGACCAATACGATGTACGGTTTGGTCGAGGAGAAAGCCAACAGCGGTCGATTGATTAAAGCGAATCTTTGTATCATCGATATGGAGAGTGGCGATTATGTCGTAGTGGGTGATGTCGGACCATTGAAGAATAATGGAGTACTCGTTGGCTTAGCCTGTAGTAAGGAGGGGCGGCTATATGGTGTATCCGATTTCAGATGTGTATACGAGATTGATAAACATACCGGTAAAGCGACTCAGATAGGAACCCAGGGTAACCTTGCTGTAATCAATGCCTTGCAGTCGATTGCTTTCGATTATCAAACGGATGTGCTTTATTGGGCTCATACGACTCCCGATTATGGTTGGTGGTCAATTATCAATCCGCAGACAGGAGTTGTCAGCAAACAAGCGACACTTGGAGGGGATGCGGAGGTAACAGGCTTGTTTTTTAAAAATCCGGCGAATCTGGATGTTCCCGACAAAGTAGAAGATTTACGGGCACATGCCGTTCAACCTGGCAGTTTGGCAATCGATCTCTTCTGGAAGAATCCGGCGGTTAAACTGAATAATGAAGCATTATCAGATTTAGCTGGTATTCAGATCTTCCAACTTGGACGATCTGAAATTGTTGCGGATATTCCTTTTTCAGGAAAGAGTGAAAATACCCACTTTCAGATAACGGTAGGTAATCCGGGAGATTATACGTACCGGGTTATTCCATATAACAAATCGGGAATGGGAAAACCGGCCATGATCTCTTTATTCGCCGGTTTCGGAAAGCCAGAAGCAGTTCATAATCTTATTGCAGTTAAAGCTGATGATGAAGTTTGTGTGCGATGGGATGCTCCTCAAAAAAGTGTGAACGGAGGAATCGTCGAATTGGATAAGATCTCTTATCAGATAAGAAGGATTGAGGGAAAAGATACCTTAATCGTGTCAGCTGCTCAGAAGGAAAAGGAGTATAGAGAGTCTCTGACGTCAAGTGGTGCCTATTCGTATGAAGTAATTGCTGTTTCTAACCAAATTGCGGGAGTTCCTGCTTATTCGGATAAGATTCTGATTGAAGGCGTGGCTCACATCCCTTATTCAAGTGGCTTTGAGGATACGGATGACGTTGCATTCTGGCGAATTTTTGATGTAAACAACGATTCGAAGGGATGGGAAATCACATCTGGATATGGTGCTTTTTCCGGGAAATTCGCACAGGCCTCAGTAAATAGCTCTAATAGCGGAAATGACTGGATCGTCTCACCTGCAATTGCATTAGAAGCGAATACACCTTATTATCTCACATTTGTCGTGAATGGCGGATATTACCCCAATAACTTCAAGTTGGCACTCGGTGAAGGATTTAATCCTGATCAGATGACAATCCTGGCAAACGAATACACAAACTATGAAAGTTCCGTTTGGGAGACCCTCAAAGTGCGCGTGGAAGTTCCGAAATCCGGGAATTATTATTTCGGCTGGCATTTTTATTCTCCCAAAGGTTATGCAAAACTAAAACTGGATAACGTGGCCATCGAAAAGGTGCCACAGTTTGATGCTCAGGTCAATTCAATTTATATAGCTCCTCCTTCGTGCTCATTAGGCGAGATGTCGCCTGTTTCCATTGAAATTGTCAACAATGGGGTTCAGGACTTAGTGTCTCTTCCTGTGTCGTTGCAAACGGGCGTAGAGTCGTATACAGAGCAGGTGGATGTTCCGATCAAATCAGGGGAAAAGGTTTTATATTCTTTTAAAAAAGGAGCTAATCTTTCGGAATACGGACTTCATGCCTTACGCGCTTTTGCTTCTCTGGCAAACGATGCAGACCGGACGAACGATTCGACGGCCGTAGTTTTCACTTATCATGCAAAACCTGTATTGCCTCCATTCTCAATCGGTTTTGAAGCAGAAGAAACAGAATCGATGCTTTCCTGGAAAGTGTCCGACAATACGACCGCTTCTCAGGGATGGATTTTCCCGGTTACGAACAAAGCTTTCAAAGGGAAACAGGCTGCCGGTTATAAAGCCTCTTCAAGTGTAAAAGCCGACCATTGGCTTTACTCGACGTGTCTCGAATTGCAGGGGGGTAAAACCTATAAGCTCAGTTATCAACTGCTCAATAACAGTTATTCGGAGAAGACGAATATACTGAAGGCATATCTGGGCACCGATCCGCAATCAGAGGAGATGTCATTGCTTGTCGGAGATGTCCGGCTGACGGGATTGAATACCGCATGGCAAAACGTTATACAATATTTTACACCTCAGGATGACGGTGTGTATTATCTGGGATGGCATGTGATCAGCGAAGCCGGTATGGGTGATTTGATAATGGATGATATACAGGTAACTCCTGTTTCTGAAAAGGATATCCTTCTGGAGAATGCTTTCGCACAGGTGCCTTTGGATGATAAAACTTCGATTAAGGCAATCCTGATCAACAACGGATCGCAGGATTTGAGGAACATTAAGGTTTCGTATCGGGTCAATGAAGGAGAATGGATTTCCGAAATAATCCCTTTTGTCGCGGCTCTGGATACGATGGATTTTGTATTTAAACAGACATCCGATATGAAGGGGCAGGGCTGCTATCCAGTGATTGTCAGAGCAGAGGTTGAAGGGGATGAGGTCCCTGAAAATAACTTGTTTGCTTTTGATGCGGTTAACTCTGGTGATCTGACGCTCGATTTTGAAAGTTGCAAAGACTTTGCGATTGATAATCTGGTGACAAGTCAGAATAAGAAATGGTCGGTTATTGATGAGGATAAAGGTGTTACATATGGTATTGGTACTTACCTTTATCCGTATAAGCAACAACCCTATGCCATTCTGGTATTTAATCCCGATAAAACCGATCCC
>JBOFCW010000020.1:0-9963 GCA_051646395.1 Bacteroidales bacterium | reverse complement strand
GCGGTCGGAATCGAACCGGGCTACAAACGGGTCGCAGCAATGTGCCAATACGACAAGGAAACAAGCGGTAATACGAAGTAAGTCTATCCAGCCGATGTGTGTTTGGATTTGTTTTTTCATCTGAGGTAAATTAAAAAGTTAATAAGCGAAATGTTGTGATGGTATCGGAAAAAGAAGTCCCCGGCCATTAACCCGGAAAGGGAATAAAGGTCGGGGGCTAAAATATGTTTCAGAAGGTTTTGCCGCCGCAGACAGTTTTCGGTCGTTAAGCCAGATCGAGACCAAAGGCTTCTTTGAGTAAAACAACGTCCGGATTGGTTTGTACCATCTGGTTGTATTTTTCACGGTCGCTGAAAATGCGAATGCGTTCATTCTTCTCGCTTTCGCGCACATTCATTGTAAGCGTACTGTTCTGTAGGTTCTGGCGCAGGAAATAAAGCAGGTTCGCCCCTCTTTCTTTGATGCGGTCAACTTGTTCCGGATTGTCCACGACTACTTCGAAGCGGTTGGGTTCGATTAGCGTCGGTTTGCAGGAAAGGATCGTGTTGACCAGGATCGCTTCCTTGGGGATAGTGCGTGTGAAATCGACCCAGGCTTTAGCCAGGGATTCGTTATCAACCGGTTTACTCATTTCCCGCATTTTCACTTCGGCCACGGCTTCCTCTTCCGGTTTTTTTACACCGTTGCGAATTGAGATGTTCTTTATGCCGGGCATCCCGGCTTTAGCCCCCGGGCGTTGTTGCGGGGTGGGGGATGGGGGAACACCGTTGCTGATGGTTGCCTGAGCTACCTGCTGTTGCGTAATGGGAGCCGGTTGAGGTTGATTGACTACCTGTTGCTGTTGTGGTGGCATGCCGTAGGACTGCGGAGCCGCTTGTTGCTGTGCAGGCTGCTGTTGCACCGGTTGTTGTTGAAGCGGTTGCAACGGTTGCCCCGCAGCCGATTGCGCCTGCGATTGCTGTACAGGGGCAGTAAGCTGAGCGATGCGGATCAGTGCGATCTCCACCAAAAGACGCTTGTTGCGGCTGGCCCGGTAGTTGAGGTCGCATTCGTTGCTAATCTCCAGCGCTTTGTACAGAAACGGATTCGGACAGTTTTCCGCTTGTCGGCGGTAACGTTCGGCCACATCGGCCGAAACCTCCAGCAGCGAAAGTGTAACGGCATCTTTGCTCACCATGAGGTCGCGCAGGTGTGAGCTGAGCCCTGTGATGAAATGCTGCGGGTCGAATCCACGGGAGATGATTTCGTTGAGGATCAGCAATGCCTGTGGAATTTCGTTGCGTAGAAATGCATCGGTTATGCGAAAATAATATTCGTAATCGAGCACATTCAGGTTATCGATAACTGCCTGGTAGGTCAGGTTGCCACCAGTGAAGCTGACGATCTGGTCGAAGATGGACAGGGCGTCGCGCATACCGCCATCAGCCTTGCGGGCGATTACTCCCAGCGCCTGGGGATCGGCAGTCACTCCTTCCCGAGAAGCTACGTATTGTAAATGTTCGACCGTATCTTTTAGTGTGATGCGGTTGAAATCGTATATCTGACAACGGGAAAGAATCGTCGGCAGAATCTTGTGTTTTTCGGTCGTAGCCAGGATGAAAACAGCATGACGAGGCGGTTCTTCGAGGGTTTTCAGAAACGCATTGAAGGCAGCTGTCGAGAGCATGTGTACCTCATCGACGATATATACCTTGTATCGGCCGATCTGAGGAGGGATCTGTACCTGCGAGATCAGTTCACGGATGCCGTCGACCGAGTTGTTCGATGCCGCATCAAGTTCATGGATATTATACGAACGCTGTTCGTTGAAAGCGCGGCAGGATTCACATTCGTTGCAGGCTTCGCCGGCAGCTGTCGGTGTGAGACAGTTGATGGTTTTGGCAAAGATACGGGCACAGGTTGTTTTCCCCACTCCGCGGGGGCCGCAGAAAAGGTAAGCATGAGCCAGTTTGTTGGTGTGAATGGCATTTCTGAGCGTCTGTGTCAGCGCACGCTGTCCGACAACCGATTCGAATGTGGACGGGCGGTATTTACGCGCCGAAACAATGTAATTCTCCATAATCTTTTTCATCTTATAATAGGCAAAGATAAAAATTTCCATCTATAAAAAGGGGGGTGTCGGCGTTCTCTTGGATTTATTAGCACTCTTTTAGAGCCGATCCCGTCTATTTCTGATCCTGACCCAGAACCAATCGGAATTTGAGGTGTTATTATTGAGATAGAAACCTTTATACAGAGGAAGAACAATCATAAAACTTTTCATTATGGAAATTGTAAAAGTAGTAGGTCGGGAAGTGCTCGACTCTCGTGGTAATCCTACCGTTGAAGTGGATATATTGACAGCATCAGGAGCTTTTGGGCGTGCAGCCGTTCCTTCGGGAGCCTCAACCGGTATGAATGAAGCGCTGGAACTGCGCGATGGCGATAAATCCCGTTATCTGGGCAAAGGTGTGCTCAAAGCGGTAGAGAATGTGAATGACGTAATCGCACCGGAATTGATCGGTATGAGTGTGCTGGATCAGAATGCGATCGATAAATTACTGATCGAACTCGACGGAACGCCTACGAAATCAAAACTGGGAGCTAATGCAATGTTGGGCGTATCGATGGCTTGTGCCAAAGCTGCGGCTGATTATCTGGGTATTCCGCTTTATCGGTATATCGGTGGAACCAATACTTACGTATTACCTGTTCCGATGATGAATATCATCAATGGAGGTTCGCATTCGGATGCTCCGATCGCATTTCAGGAATTCATGATCCGGCCGGTAGGCGCTCCTTCTTACAGAGAGGCTTTGCGGATGGGGGCTGAAATATTTCATGCGTTGAAAAAAGTTTTACACGACCGCGGTTTGAGTACGGCTGTCGGTGATGAAGGCGGTTTCGCTCCGGCTCTGAAAGGAACGGAAGATGCGCTCGAATCGATTCTTCAGGCAATCAAAGCTGCCGGATATGAGCCGGGCAAGCAGGTGACGATCGGTCTGGACTGCGCAAGTTCTGAATTTTATAAAGATGGTATTTATGACTATGCGAAGTTTGAGGGTAAAGACGGACGTAAGCTCAATAGCGCTCAGCAGGTTGATTATCTGAATGAACTGATCAGTAAATATCCGATCGATTCGATCGAAGACGGTATGGCTGAGGATGATTGGGACGGATGGAAAGCGCTGACCGATAAGATGGGTAAGAAATGTCAGTTGGTAGGCGATGATCTGTTCGTGACTAACGTGGATTACCTGAAAAAAGGGATTCAAATGGGCTGTGCTAACTCTATTCTGATCAAAGTGAATCAGATCGGTACCCTTACAGAAACACTGAATGCAATTGAAATGGCGCTTCGTGCCGGATATACAGCGGTAATTTCTCACCGTTCGGGTGAAACGGAAGATGCTACGATAGCCGACATCGCGGTAGCGACAAATGCCGGACAGATCAAGACCGGATCACTTAGCCGTTCCGACCGTATGGCTAAATATAACCAGTTGCTTCGTATCGAAGAAGAATTGGGCGATGTGGCTCAGTATGGTTATTGTATTTCCTGATAATTTAAAATGGTGTTCAATAAACAAAAAAGTCCGGTTTAAACCGGACTTTTTTTGTTTATTGTTTTGATTATCAGAGGTGTGTTAATTGACTTTTGACTTTGAACCAAGCTAATAACTGTTTGTTTTAATGGTGTTTTTTGAAAATTGATTTTTAATATCAACTATTAACAGATTAAACCAAACTTTATGAGGAAGATTATTTTTACTTCAATTTTAGGTGGGCTATTGGTGATTCCCACGCATGCAAAGTCTGAAGAGCCGGTCGATATTCAGAAGATTAATATTCCCGGAATCGGAATTGAGGATTTGAAAATTCCGGGTATAAACATTTCTGAAGACATGTTGCTTTTGATGGAGTATTACGGAAAACAAGGTTTTCCATCAGAAGAGCAATTCAAAGAAATGTCCTTTAAATTTCAAAGGAACAGACTAGTTTCAAAAGCACCTACCGATGGTTGTTTCTACAATATAGGCGATACGCGCAATTCTTATCTGCCACTAGGTATGACAGAATCAGAATGTGCGGAATGTGAAAATTCGGGAGGAGTACTGAAGCATAATCAGTCTTATGTCTGGGGTTTGACAAATGATGAAAATAATATATTTTGGGGTACAAACTTTAATTATGTATGTACTGGTCGTGTAGAGGTAACTTTGAAAAGTGTAGGGAAATTAGAAGGTTTTGAACCTTATTTTAATGATTGTGTAGTATGCGAATTCGATAAAGCCGCGAGTGGATTTGGTGAAAACTTAAATAAAGACTGGAGGCCACCAAGAATCTATCGTTATGATAAAAAAACGGGTAGGACAAAGGATATTACTCCTGACACGGAGAAAGATCCGAATATTGTGAAAGCTTTCGGGCTACGCTCAGCAGGGACTTATCAAAATCATACTGTAATTGCAGGTCCGAATTCGCAGGATCATATTTCCATGTACTGGTATGACAATAGTTTGCCTTTTGATCAGGAAGGTAACGGGTATATCGGTTCTTGGACGATGAAGCATCTTCCTGGATTTGAAAATAAAGTTCCGTTCAATATTCGTCGCTGGATCGTTGCCAATGATGATATGTATTGTGCGATTGAATATGTGAATAAAGGACAGACCGATGTTCAGCGTGGAGCCATATTACGATGGAAAAAAGAAATTCCTTTCGATATAGAAAATGATGGAGGCGATCCTTCCCGGTATTTTGAGGTAGTAGGATGGACTGCCGGTGGTGCCGGGGACTTGTGCTTGATGAATGACCGTATTTATGTATCTACTATGCCGAGTATGCAGATATGTCAGGGGCCTAAAATGGAAGGAAAACGTTTACCAAAAGTAACGGATGAAACAGATAAACCCTGGCCTTCTGTGTTTAATTACATGAGTTATGATCCGGATCCGATTTGTAAATCGGCAGTCGCAGGAGGGGCTCTGCATGCCTATAAAGGAAAATTGTATTTTGGAACAATGCATATTCCGATGCAGTTTGCATTATTTGCTCCACGTTATTACGGTGATAAAGTATTTGAAAATCCGGAGTCTATTTTAAAAGCGATACTTGGAACTCAACGGGCATCGGCTGTCTTCCGTTTGACTGAAAATGAAGATGGATCTACGCATACCGATTTGCTTTATGGAGAAACAGAATTGCCAGCATTCAACTTCATGACAAAAAAATGGGAGATTAAGCCCACAAATATGACTCCATTGTATGGGAAATCAGGATTTAATAATGCATGGAATAATTATACTTGGGCCATGTCTGAAATGAATGATAAATTATATGTAGGGACTCAAGACTGGACCTGTATGTGGGTTCCTATGCTGCGCGTAGATATTCCTTTACCGGATCAGGCGTGGAGTTTGCTGGGCAAATTGTTGAAAGAGACAAATTTATCTGGTTATGATGTATATTGCTTCGAGGATAATGAAAATGCAGCTAAAATTGTAACGACCAATGGATTTAATGTACCATCGAGCTACGGTGTGAGAAATATGGTCAACGATGGAAAAAGTCTATATATCGGATCGGCAAGCGGACATAATTTAGCTGAAACCGGTGGTTGGGAAGTTGTAGAATTGACAGACAAGCTACCATTGGTTGTTCCGGATATTCGTTGGCAAAGCAAAAAAGTATCCTATGGTGAAAACTGGAAAGAAGAATTGCCGAATGCGGTAGCAAAAGCAGGTTTCATGAATATTCCGGGTAGTTATAATTATTCGGTAAACCACACTCCTTTGCAGGATATCGATAAACTGCTTCCGGGTTCTTACAACCTGCGCGTAAACTTTACACCGCAAAATACACAAATCTACAAACCGGAATCATCTAAAATCAAGATCGATATCGATAAAGCGGTACTGGATGTTGTAGGAGAAAATGTGGAAGTGATAATAGGAGAAGAAACTCCGAATCAACTCGGTTACCAGTTGGAAGGTTTTGTTTATGATGACAATGCCGAAGTTTTAACGGAGAAACCGGTTGCCAAATTGGATACGATTCCGAATGGTCCTGGTGTTTATGACATTAAGATTGCGGGAGGAAAAAGCGATTTGTATGATTTTAATTATATCAATGGTACTTTGATATTGAAAGTTCCGAGCGCTATTTCCGAAGCCGAAAAAGATGCTACCCGTTTGTATCCGATTCCTTTCAAAGACAATATTTATGTAGAATCGGAATCACCGGTCAAATCGATCGAAGTAGCTGATTTGTCGGGAGCTCTTGTTTTCCGTGTCGATCAACAGGTGAAAGAACTCGATCTTTCGAAATTGAAGTCGGGTGTCTATCTCATCACGATAGTAACGGAAGAGGGCAAGATTAGCCGGAAGGTAACAAAAGAATAATTCTTGCGGATAGCAAACTAAAATAGCAATACCCCTATCGAAGTGAAATTCAACTTCAATAGGGATATTTTTTATGCTGTTTATTCAGGATGATTTATCCTGAAGTAAGATTTATTCACGATTCATCAATCTGTTTTTAGCCAGGTTTTCATACTCAGTACCGGGACGACCATAGTTTGCATAGGGATGAATGGCGATACCTCCGCGCGGAGTGAAAATACCGGTTACTTCGATGTATTTCGGATCCATCAGTTTAACGAGATCTTTCATAATCAGATTAACACAGTCTTCGTGAAATCCACCATGATTACGGAAACTGAAAAGATAAAGTTTCAGACTTTTGCTCTCGACCATTTTTACATCAGGAATATAGCTGATGATGATGTTGGCGAAATCCGGTTGTCCTGTAATGGGACATAAGCTGGTGAATTCCGGACAAGTGAATTTGACCCAATAGTCGTTATCCTGATGGCGGTTGACAAATGCTTCCAGAACCTCCGGAGCATAATCTTGTTTGTATTCTGTTTTTTTACCCAACAGGGTCAGAGAATCTTCGGGTGAGTGCATAATTGAAAGGTTTATAGGTCTTGAATTTTTAATACGTTGTATGAGATGTTTGCGTCATAAACATCGCTGCCATCCCATTTTTTTACCAGATTAACGACTTTGATCGTAATCGGTAAAATAATGATTTCATACAAAGTCTTCAACGCTGCCTGTGAAGCGATCAGGATCATCAGA
This sequence comes from Bacteroidales bacterium, assembly GCA_051646395.1. Classification (GTDB taxonomy): domain Bacteria; phylum Bacteroidota; class Bacteroidia; order Bacteroidales; family JAUNSR01; genus JAUNSR01. The sequence goes on along the minus strand of JBOFCW010000020.1, from coordinate 2,839 downwards.
TCTGCAAAAGGAACGATTCCGGCGAAGGCGATCGGAAAGAAAAGCAATGAATCAGCGGATTCTCCGATCAACGTAGAAAGAATAGCCCGGTAGCCGAAACCTTTTCCTTTGGATGCTACTTTCATCTTGCTCATTACGTAAGCATTCAGAAACGAACCCACCAGAAAGGCGATAAAACTGGCAATCGCAATACGAACTGTTGCTCCGAAAACGGTAGAAAAGGCTTCTTGTCCGTCGTAATAAGGAGCACTGGGCAGGGCGATGGCCACTTGTGCTACCGCTACTGCAAAAAAGTTCATGATGAACCCGGCCCAAATGATCAGGCGCGCTTTCTTATATCCCCATACTTCGGCGATACAATCATTCAGAATGTAAGCGATTGGAAAAATGATCAGGCCGGCAGTGGCCTGTACAGGACCTATCTGGATCAATTTACTTTCCAGAAAGTTGGCAAGAATGAGGCATACACAAAAGAGTATGCCGGCGACCATAAACGGTACGCTGACTGTTTTTTTCATAAATTCTTGTTTTTTACGTGGTTGACCAAGCACACGGGGATCTGTTATCCGCACGATAATCAAGATGATCCCGAGGAATAGTGGTGCAAAATTACATCCTTTTCTGAACTTACACAAGTGGCTTCTGTTTTTATGTTAGCTTGTTTTAGACTATTTGTATGCACAAAATCACTCATTGTGTGCGTAAGTGTGCACATAATTATTACATTTGTGCCGATTTTAAATTTTGAAAACAAAGAAATGAAGAAATTAAGCGTATTATCGCTGGCCGTACTCCTTGGAGGAACAGCTATGGCGGAAGGATATCAGGTGAATCTGTTGAGTGCGAAACAAGCCGGGATGGGGCATGTCGGAGTCGCTATGAAACTGGGTGCTGAAAGCATGCACTTCAATCCTGCCGGATTGGGATTTATGGAAGGAACAGCTGATTTTTCAGTGGGTGTTTCGGGTATTATGGCAGAAGCTACCTATAAAAACGGAGATTATAAGCATAAAACAGACAATGACATCAGCACACCTATGTATGCATATGCCGGATTCAGAATCTATGATAATCTGAAAGCGGGTATTGCTCTGACGACTCCTTACGGAAGCGGTTTGAACTGGGGAAAAGAATGGGCCGGTGCAGCATTGGTTCAGGATATCAGCTTGCAGTCTTTCTGCCTGCAGCCGACTTTATCGTGGAAAATCATGGATCGTTTGAGCATTGGTGCCGGGCTTTCCTTGTACAAAGGAAATTTCTCTTTGAGCCGTGCGGTGTTGCCTGCGGGCGCTTTGAATCAGCTGGCTCCTCTGGCGCCGGCATTGGGTCCTGATTTGGGAGGTCAGCTGACTAATTTTATAAAGAATTACGGAGATGTGAATCTTTTGTCGGCAACGCTTTCCGGTCATTCTGGTGTACGTGTTGGATACAATGTGGGTGTGATGTTTGATGTAAATGACAAGATTACGCTTGGTGCATCATACCGCTCGAAAGTAGGTATGCGTGTAAAAGAAGGTAAAGCAGAACTTACTTATGCAAACGAAGCTGAACTGAAAAGTCTGATCGGTAATCTGAACAAGGCTTTGGGTGCGATAGGTAAAGACCCGATTGTGATTCCGCCATTGGACGAAGGTACTTTCAAGGCTGAGTTGCCTCTTCCTGCAAACCTGACTGTAGGTGTAAGCTACAAACCGACTTCAAAACTTCAGCTGGCATTCGATTTGCAGACTGTATTCTGGAGTGCATATCAGAATCTTGACGTACAGTTTACGGAAAACGTACTGGGCGGTTATAGCATCAAAGCTGAAAAGAACTATAAAAATACGGTAATTGCCCGGGTGGGTGGAGAGTATGCATTGACAGATCGTTTTGATTTGCGTGCAGGTGTTTACTTCGACCAATCGCCTATACGTAGCGATTATTACAATCCGGAAACTCCGGGTATGAACAAGATCGGTACTTCTGTCGGATTCAGCTTCCGTCCGTTTACTGGTTTCTCGATCGACTTCTCTGCGCTTTATATCGCCGGATTGAGCCGTGACGGGTCATATCCTGTTTCTGAGACTCAGACATTCTCTGGTCATTACGGAACAAGTGCTTTCGCTCCGACTTTGGGATTGTCTTATTCTTTCTGATTCTTGAATCGCAGATCGAGATAGATGGGAAGATGGTCACTGAATCCCCCTTCGTACTTAAATCCATAATAAGTGCGATAGGGGCGCAAACCGAAACTTTTCGTATCTTCCTTTAGCAGAAAGGGAGCTTCAAATACACCACAGGTGCCGATAAATGGGCTGGTTGCGGGGTTTAATAACATTCCGTTTACAAAAAACTGATCCAGATATCCCCACTCACCGTTGTATTTGTGGCTCCCTTTTTTTTGTGATAATGTACACATCAGGTTGTAGAATGATTCCGCCCGGGGTTTTTCTGTCGGTTCAGATAGCGGGAAATGGGTATCCGCGATCTTCTCTTCGGGATAATCGTTGAAATCGCCCATTATCAGGATCAGCGGTTTTTTTCGGATTGAAGTTACCGAGTCTGTTACTTCACGCAATTTGCTGTTTGCTGCGTTACGGGCCGGACGGGATTCTTTCACGCCTCCGCTTCGGGAAGGAAAATGACAAACAAGCACATCGAGTGTATCGCCATTCGTTATAAGTCCGCATACATGCAGGATGTCGCGCGTCGGGCGGTATCGTTGAGGAAGGGTAACCAAATGATCTTTGCGGCAGATGGGTCTGAATTGATTTCTTTTATAAAGTAAAGCCGTATTGATCCCTCTCTGGTCGGGAGAGTTCGTGATATAGTAACGATAGCCGGTTTCTTTTAACGGAGT
>JBOFCW010000233.1:0-2590 GCA_051646395.1 Bacteroidales bacterium | reverse complement strand
GCTTCTACAGTGCTGTCGTTGCTGTTGATTCTTGAAATGACAGATTGTTTATTGAAGGTAGATAGTGAATTGTCAAATTGTTGTAGTTCTGTTTTTATTTCCTCATGCAAATCAGCCCGGTATTCGTAGGAGATGTGGTAAATCGTACCGAATACGGTGCCTTCATTTCTTTGATAAACTCCGCTTTTTCCCTGATTGTTGTGCATGAAATAAAATGCAAGGAAGACAAACAGGAATACAATGCTGGCGATAAATCCTCTTTTTTTCATCTGTATATATTTTATTTTTTCATTAAAGTCAGATGCGCCATTTATATATCTTATGTTGGGTATCTCAACTTTAGGTGAGTTATGGCGATTTCATTTATATATAATTCGATTTTTAACATCAAGATGAAATGCGCCATTTATATAACTTCAGTAGGGTATCTCTACTTTAGGTGAGTAATGGCGATTTCATTTTGTATGTATCCATTTCCGGAGTATATCCTTTCGGGATAAATCCGGATAGCTTATGTGTTATTTAAAAAAGGGCAGGTTGTAATAAATATTATAACTGATGCCGAAGCCTTTGCCATTGATTCCGTATCCCGGGATATACCATGGGTTGGCGGTCGGGGTATTACCTTCTTTTAGCAGAAATTTGTAATAGGCAACCCATCCCATGTAAAGGTTTTTGAAAACCTTTACTCTGATTCCGGCTCCCAATTCGAGCCAATGGGAATTGAATTTCTGATCATAAAGATTATACGGACCACTCGGATCCCAGTAGCCGTTGTCGTAATGTAAATTGGTTATATCCGCTTTGTAAGCAGAAAAACCATATCGTAGGGCAACGGTAAAAAAATTGGGCGCATCAGATTTGTACCGAAAGTTATAATGCATACCGACTCTGCCGAAGAAGGCGGTTTTGGCATCATAGGTAAAATCCTTATCAGTCGTTGTTTTTCCATTTCCGATACCGATAGATACTTCAGGGAAAAAACGGTTGAGAATATTAGCTTCAACCATCGCTTCATAACCGCCATAATCCTGACCGAAGATGCGCATGATCGGATCTGCAATATTAACACCTATCATCATCCCCCGGAAAACCGGCTTTTTTGCCTGTTGTGCCGAGTCGGTCAAGATCGTGATTCCGGAGTCTGCTTTTTGAGACATCGCTCCCGAAGAGTATCCGAAGATCAGCAGATTAATAATAAAAAATAATATTCGGTTTCTTTTCATTCGTTACTTCCGGATTAGTGATTTCTATATTTTTTATCCGGTTGCCCGTATGTAATACAGAGTCAATGTAATTATAAACAGAACAACCGCAATCGATGGATAGAAAATATTCCTGATTCTTATAATAGAACGTTAACGTGTCGGTTAGAGTGTCTTTGTTCGTGAAGGCCAGTTCCATGCGGAAACGTGTGTAAACGGTATCCGGATTCAGTAAAAGAGAAATCACCTTTGTATCTGATTGATTCAGAACAAGGGCACTGTCATTTTGTTGTCCGATACCGTATACCGAGAATGTTTTAAGTGTATCCACTTTGGATGTCGGATCAACTTTGGTCAATGTGGCGATGGTATAACTGACCGTCGATTCGGTACATCCCTCATCTCCGCACCCACTGAAGAGCCATATCCCACAAAGGAAGATCGTGAGATATCTTATAATTTTTCCCATCCTGTTATTTCGGTTATGTTTTTTCTCATTTTGGGGATTTCATTACATTGATTCGGGTTTTTGGGATACCCAATCGGTAAAATAGCGATCGGCTCGAGGTTTTCAGGAATTGAAAAATTGTCGCGTAAGACTCTTGGGTCGAAGTTACAAACCCAACAACTGCCTAATCCCAGAGCTGTAGCAGCCAGACACATGTGTTCAGTAGCGATAGCCGTGTCGATATCAGCAAAGTCTTTACCATCGATCTTTCGTTTCCAACCTTCATTGTGGTCGGAAAAAAGGATGATGTAGCATTGCGCTGTTTTGAACCAGTCGCGGTGATAAGACTCCTGTACTTTGATGCAATTTTCGGGTTCCCGGATTACCAGAAACTTCCAGGGTTGAAAGTTGACTGCCGAAGGGGCTAAACGGGCGGCTTGAAGGATATATTCGATCTTTTCCCGCTCAATGGGTTTGTCTTCATAATCTCGTATCGAGCAGCGCTGTTTGCATAATTCAAGAAAGTCCATATTCATATAGGTTTGCTTTTTTTCTCCCTCTAAATTTATCTTAGGATGGGATTATAATGTTTGATCAATCAGATACTGATTGTTTCTTTCTGCCGAATTCCGCGAAATCAATTCGCCCAAAAAACCGGTAAGAAATAGTTGTGTGCCCAGAATCATTGCTGTCAGAGCAAGATAAAAATAGGGCGTATCTGTTACAAGCCGGTATTGCATGCCCGATGACATAGCATAAAGCTTGAATGCGCCTACGGCGATGACTGAAAAGAATCCGAGGATGAACATGATGGTTCCTAAAAGACCGAAAAAATGCATCGGTTTAACTCCAAAACGGGATAAGAACCACAAAGTCATCAGATCGAGGTAACCGTTGATGAACCGGTCGAGTCCGAACTTGGTGACGCCGTATTTTC
>JBOFCW010000221.1:0-7783 GCA_051646395.1 Bacteroidales bacterium | reverse complement strand
TATTATCAGCGTGGCGGTAAATTCCGTTACCTCGATTTTCCGGTTTCCAACTTTGAGGCTGAGCAAGGATTATCGTCCTCTTCCGCTTTAAGAGCGAATAAGGAAAAAGCGCTGGTTAACGGGCGTTATCATACCGTTTCCTGGAAGTTTCAATACATGATGAAATGTGCAGGGCATTCTGCGACTACGGTCGGAGAAATTCTGGTTCCTGATTCGATTGCCCAAAAAGCACGTCAATGGAATTATGATCGGATTCGTAAACGTCGTTTGAAAGGCCAGAAGTCATGCTGATCCGAGAACTGTAAAAGTATATAGGATGTTTATTCTTATGAATCCTGTATGATATATAATATGGAAAGAATTAAAATCATAGCCGACTCTAAAATACCCTATCTCAAGGGTGTTTTGGAGTCGTTTGCAGATATATACTATCTGTCGCCCGATAAAATAGATGCTGAAGCGGTGAAAGATGCCGACGCATTGATAATCCGTACCCGCACCTGTTGTAACGAAGCGCTGTTGGCCGGAAGTAAAGTGAAGATGATTGCGACGGCTACGATCGGTTACGATCATATCGATCGGGAGTATTGCCGGCACCACGGGATCGTATGGAAAAACGCTCCGGGGTGTAATGCCTCCTCTGTAGCACAATACATAACTTCTTCTCTTTCTTTGTGGGCGATGGAAAATGGCGATACGCTGGAAGGCAAGACCATCGGAATCGTCGGGGTCGGAAATGTGGGAAAGCGGGTTGAAAAGGAATGTGCTGATTTGGGTATGAATATATTACGCTGTGATCCGCCACGCGCCAAAGCCGAGGGGGAAGAAGGATTCGTTTCTCTGGAAACGATCGCCCGGGAAGCAGATATCATCACGTTTCATACGCCTCTGACCCGAACGGGCGATACGCCGACGTTCCACATGGCGGCCGACCGTTTTTTCGATCAGGTGGCTCAGGTACCAGTTATCATCAATACTTCCCGGGGAGAAGTGATTGATCAGGTGGCAATGAAAGAGGCTAATCGGAAAGGCCTTCTTTCCGCTATGATCATCGACTGTTGGGAACATGAGCCGGCAATCGATCCGGAGCTGATGGGGATGGCGTTTATTTCGACTCCACATATTGCCGGATATTCGGCCGATGGCAAATCGAATGCGACTCGTATGGCGGTAGAAAATATCTCGCGGTTTTTCGGTTGGGAGCCGGATCTTTCGGCGATACTGCCTCCTCAAATAGCTGATCCGGTCATAGATGCGCTGGCCTATCCGGAAAACACGCTTGCGAACATATTACTTCGTACCTATGATCCGCAGGATGACAGCCGGCGTTTGCGAAATAACCCCGAAACTTTCGAAAAGCAACGAGGTGATTATCCGTTACGACGTGAATATCGTGCGTTTACTGTCGAAAATACTCCAGATGAATTGCTTCCCGTATTGCGGAAGCTCGGGTTTCAGTAAATGTCCTGAATAAGATATCAATCCAAAACGACCCGTTCTTTGTCATTACAAAAGACAGAGAACGGGTCGTTTTTTATTCTGTATAGACTATCGGGTATGGCCGAATCCGGCGATCATTTCGAGCCGGTGATAACCGATTCGATTACTTCCGGGAAGTGAGCATATTCGAGCGCGTGCACCTTTTCAGCAACCTCCTTGTAGGTGTCTTCCGAAAGAACCGGACAGGTAGCCTGAAAAATCGTTGCCCCCTCATCGTAATTTTCATTTACATAATGAATGGTGATTCCCGATTCTTTTTCTCCGGCTTCAATTACCGCTTTATGTACATTATCCCCATACATTCCCTTTCCGCCGAACTTCGGAAGAAGAGCCGGGTGAATATTGATGATCGCATTCGGATAATAGTTTACCATCCAGGAAGGTATCTTCAATAGATAACCGGCCAGTACGATAAAGTCGATCGCGTTTTTTTGTAAAAGGGAAAGCACTGCGGCCTGGTCCTGCATCTCGTTTTTAGTGATTACAACAGCCGGAATATGCAGCTTCTCAGCCCGCTCAAGCACATAAGCATCCGCTTTGTTTGAGATGAACAAAGCGACTTCAATATTTTCATTATGAGCGAAATATTTCGAAATATTCTCTGCGTTAGACCCGGATCCGGAAGCAAAAATGGCAATTCTCTTCTTCATTTTCATGAGTTTGGTGCACAAATATTGTTTTTTTGTGCAGATTCGTGTATTTTATGAGGCAAATATTTGTTTTGTATCGGGAAAAATGTATTTCTTTGCATCTGCAAAATTAAGAAAGTAAATTTATTAATTAACTAAAAACCGTAAGTTATGTCAGAAATAGCATCACGCGTAAAAGAAATTATCGTAGATAAATTGGGTGTTGAAGAATCAGAAGTAACTCCTGAGGCAAGCTTCACAAACGATCTAGGAGCTGACTCTTTGGATACTGTAGAATTGATCATGGAATTCGAAAAAGAATTCAACATCACAATTCCAGATGATCAGGCAGAAAAAATCGGTACAGTAGGCGACGCTATCACTTATATCGAAGCTAACGCGAAATAATCGATTTACTCGAAAGGTTTCACTATGGAATTAAAAAGAGTTGTAGTAACGGGTCTGGGAGCAATTACCCCGCTTGGACATAATGTGGCTGACACTTGGGAAGCCCTTATCAACGGAGTAAGTGGTGCCGGGCCTATTACTCATTTTAATGCTTCCAAGTTTAAAACACAGTTTGCCTGCGAGGTAAAAGATTTCGATCCGTTACAGTATTTCGAAAAGAAAGAAGTACGTAAGTATGACCGTTACGCACAGTTGGCGATCGCTTCGGCGAAAGAAGCTGTCGAAGATTCAGGTCTTGACCTGGAAACGGTGGATAAAAACAGAATCGGAGTTGTTTTCTCAGCGGGAATCGGTGGTATCCGTACTTTCGAACAGGAAGTAGGCGGTTACAACGAGGAGGTTGGCCCTAAATTTAATCCGTTCTTCATTCCCAAAATGATTGCGGATATCGCAGCCGGACACATTTCCATGATCTATGGATTTCACGGTCCGAACTATGCTACGGTATCGGCATGTGCATCTTCTACCAATGGTATCATCGACGCTTTCAACCTGATTCGTTTGAATAAGGCGAATGTGATCGTTACCGGAGGAGCTGAAGCGGCTATTTCTGTAGCCGGTGTCGGTGGCTTTAACGCCATGCACGCCCTTTCAAACCGCAACGATTCTCCGACAACGGCATCTCGTCCGTTTAGTGCATCACGCGATGGCTTTGTAATGGGTGAAGGTGGTGTTGGTATTATCCTTGAGGAAATGGAACACGCACTGGCACGCGGAGCTAAGATTTATGCTGAAGTTGTGGGTGGTGGAATGTCGGCAGACGCATACCATCTGACAGCAACACATCCGGAAGGTTTGGGCGCCATGTTAGTAATGAAAAACGCATTGGAAGATGCTGAATTGAAACCGGAAGATATTGATTACATCAATGTTCACGGAACATCTACTCCGGTAGGTGACATTTCAGAGTCGAAAGCAATCAAAGAAGTATTCGGCGAGCATGCTTATGACTTGAATATCAGTTCGACAAAATCCATGACCGGTCACCTTTTAGGGGCTGCCGGAGCACTTGAGGCAATGGTATGTGTGAAAGCGGTCGAAACAGACATCATCCCTCCTACGATCAATCATGAAGAAGGAGACGAAGATCCTGAAATCGACTACAAACTTAACTTTACCTTCAACAAGGCGCAAAAGCGCACGGTCAATGTCGCTCTATCGAATACATTTGGTTTCGGCGGTCATAACGCAAGTATTATCGTTAAGAAATTTGTAAAGTAAAGTAGCGTGCTAAAAGCATTATATAATAGAATAAGGCTCTTCCGGCTTCGGTCGAAGGAGCCTTATTCAGTATATTACAAGATCCTGGGTTTTGTGCCCGAAGATCTGAGTATTTATGAACAGGCATTCCTGCACCGGTCTTCTTCTATTAAGACCGAAAAAGGCAAATGGATCAATAACGAGCGTCTCGAATTTCTGGGCGATGCTGTCCTGGATACAGTTGTCGCCGATGTGCTTTTCCATAAGTTCGAAACCAAGAAAGAAGGCTTTCTGACCAATACGCGGTCGAAAATCGTTCAGAGGGAAATGTTGAATAAGCTGGCGCTTGAGCTTGGTCTCGATAAGCTGGTGGTATCTTCTACCCGTTCGGTTTCACACAACAACTACATGTATGGCAATGCTTTCGAGGCTTTTATCGGTGCGATCTATGTCGATCAGGGTTACGATGTATGCAAACAGTTTATCGAGGAGCGGGTGATTGCTCCTTATATCGATCTGGTAAAGATTTCCCGCAAGGAAGTGAACTTCAAGTCGAAATTGATTGAATGGAGTCAGAAAAACAAAGTCAAGATTGATTTCGACCTGATAGAGTCGTTTACCGATGGTGATAATAATCCGGTCTTTCAGACCCAGGTTGTCGTTTGTGGCATACCGGGTGGGATTGGCACGGGTTATTCGAAGAAGGAATCACAGCAAAACGCTGCAAAAGCGACACTGAAAAAGATACAAAGTGATTCGGTGTTCCAAAAAGACATGGAAGTGGCTAAAGAGGAATTATTGCAGCAGCAGCAGCAACAACCGAAGCCGGAGCCGATTTCCGAACCGGAGCTTCCGTTCAGTGATGAAATGCCTGAACAGACCGAAACTCCCGCACAAGAGGAAGGCGAAGGAGTCGTTTCATAAATAATGAATGAATCGGATTAATGGCAGATTTATACATGCACGTAAAATAAAGAAGGACGGCAACTAAATATCGGTTTAGTTGCCGTCCTTGTATTTTGTCACCTGCCGAAGCAGATTCCCATTCGCGCTCCCTGAATAATCAAATCGTTATCCGGTTCTACCAGTTTGAGTTTATTGGTTACATCCTTTAGCGGAACCGAAGAGATCTCGCTTCCCCGTACGCAGACCATGCGTCCGAAGTTATTACGGGCAATCAGTTCGGTTGCATGTCCGCCCAGTCTGGTAGCGAGTATCCGGTCGAAAGGCGAAGGATTGCCGCCGCGCTGGATATATCCCAAAACCGTTTCACGTGTTTCGATACCGGTGCCTCTTGAAATTTCTTTCGCAATATATTCACCGGCCTTCTTTTTATCAGGAGTGGGTATTCCCTCCGCAACCACAACGATCGAATAAGGTTTTCCTTTGGATGCGCGGTTCATGATAAACGAATTCACCTGATCGATATCGAACCCGAGTTCCGGAAGCAGGATCACATCTCCTCCGCCAGCCATACCCGCATGCAATGCGATCCAGCCGGCATGATGTCCCATCACTTCGATCACCATTACACGCTTGTGCGAACTGGCTGTTGAGTGAAGCCGGTCTATTGCCTCGGTAGCTATGTTTACCGCCGTATCGAATCCGAAGGTCATATCCGTACCGAAGATATCATTGTCGATGGTTTTAGGGACGGCAATCACATTCATTCCCATTTCCGAAATCACATTCGCCGTTTTCATCGTTCCATTTCCGCCGATACAGACGACACAGTCTAATCCCAGTTCATAATATTTTTCCATCAACTGTTCCCGGATTCCGTTTTCATCAGCTTGTAGTTGTTTGCGAAAAGGTTTTTCACGCGATGTCCCTAAGATGGTTCCTCCTACGTTGAGTATACCCGAAAGCGAACGTTCCGAGAAAGGTTCGACATCCTTCAGTAAAATCCCTTTAAATCCGGAATGGATGCCCATGACTTCCATTCCATAATGCATGATTGCAGTTTTCCCAACGCCACGTATCGTTGCGTTGATACCCGGGCAATCACCTCCTGAGGTTAATATTCCGATTTTCATGTATTGTTCGGTCAAAGTTATTCTATGTATAAGAATTCTGGCGAAACAGAGCCGATAGGAGTCGTTTTCTATTTAAACCGGAATCCTGCTATAATAAAAACAGATTTTCTTGTTGCTCAGTTTTTTTTAGTCACAATTAATTCGGTATAATTACTTTTCGGCCGTATTTTTCATCCTGATGCTCCAAAGATAGTAAACTATAATTCTTAATAATCTGTAAAAACGGATTAAAATAAGCCTATTTATACCATTGTCGGAGCAAAACGGAAATTTATCTGTTTAATGTAGGCAGCAACCGATGTTGCTGTCGATAAATTTTTATTTTTGCAATATTACCATCAATCGACAAGCGATGAATACAACAACCAAACTTCTCTCTTTTGCCTTTTTAAAACGGCAACATGAAATAGAAAGATATTCTACCGATGCTGAAATCATTCAGCAAAGCCAGCTTTTTAAGCTGATTCGATCGGCAATCAATACGGAATGGGGGAAGCGTTATGATTTCAGGAAGATTGATTCGTATCAGGAGTTTGCCAAACGCGTTCCGCTTCAGACTTATGAAGAGGTAAAACCTTATGTCGAAAGGATGTTGCGCGGAGAGCAAAACATATTATGGTCCAGCGATATTCATTGGTTTGCCAAATCATCCGGTACGACCAACGATAAGAGTAAGTTTATACCTGTCAGCCAGGAAGCGCTAAAGGAGTGTCATTATCAGGGAGGATGGGATACCGTTGCTCTTTATTTGCAGCAAAATCCGGAAAGTAAATTCTTTTCCGGCAAAGCGTTGATACTCGGAGGGAGCCATAAACCTGATGAAATGGCACAGGGCATCCATTATGGCGATCTTTCTGCAGTGTTAATACAAAACATAAATCCGTTGCTCGAGCTTATCCGCGTGCCGGGTAAGGAAATCGCGCTGATGGACGAATGGGAGGCCAAACTCGAGGCGATGGTCAAGACCACGGCTAAAGAGGATATTACCAATCTTTCGGGTGTACCCTCCTGGTTTTTGGTTCTTATCAAGAAAATACTCGAAAAAGAGGGAAAAACATCTCTTCTTGATGTATGGCCGAATCTGGAAGTGTTTTTCCATGGAGGGATCAGTTTCGATCCTTATCGCGAACAATATAAACAGCTGATTCCGTCTGACAAGATGCACTATATGGAGACCTATAATGCATCGGAAGGGTTTTTCGGTATTCAAAATGATCTTTCGGAGCGAACCATGTTATTGATGATCGATCTGGGTGTTTTCTTTGAATTCATTCCGCTCGAAGAGATCGATTCACCGAGTCCGACCGTTCTTCCCTTGTGGAAAACCGAGACCGGGCGTAATTATGCCGTCGTGATAACCACCAACTCCGGATTATGGCGGTATATTATCGGAGATACGATCCGGTTTACTTCTCTTAATCCCTACAAATTCGTTATTTCCGGCAGGACAAAACACTTTATTAATGCCTTCGGTGAGGAGCTTATGGTTGCCAATGCCGACAAGGGGATTGCCAAAGCGTGTGAGGTTACCGGTGCCGTAGTTAACGATTATACGGCCGCTCCTACTTTTATGAGTGAAAATAAGAAAGGTCATCATTCTTGGATTATCGAATTCGAAAAAGAACCCCGGTCGCTCGAACAGTTTGCCGATATTCTGGATAAAAGCCTGCAGGAGGTAAATTCCGATTATGAAGCCAAGCGATATAAAGGGTTGTTTCTTTCCAGGCTGGAACTAACAAAGGCGCGTAAAGGACTTTTCCATGACTGGCTAAAAGAAAAAGGAAAACTCGGCGGACAGCATAAAATACCAAGATTGAGCAATAGCCGGCAATATCTCGAAGAATTGTTGGCGATGAATTCCTAAGGTTACTCAGTAAAATAAAATCCGCTTCCGGCAAATTTCCGGGAGCGGATTTTATTTTACTGAGATTGGACTGTTGCAATACAACT
>JBOFCW010000205.1:0-3496 GCA_051646395.1 Bacteroidales bacterium | reverse complement strand
ACATTTGTATCCTTCAACTGCAAACGAATCTGCAAATCCTGCTGGTTACAACATTCCAATGGCAGATTCAGGTTCACAACTTTGAACCCGGGCACCAGTGCATCACTGTATTCATTCCAGATTGCCTGCCCCTGCATATCATATTCACCGGCATCTTTCCATGAGTTTCCACCATCGATCGAATAACGGACGATGAAATTCGACGGTCCGCAATAACGTCCTTCTGGGAATCCGTCAGGATTTTTTCCGGAGTAGCTATTTCCTTCGATTTGTATGGATAGCGGATTGGATATCCCGACAGTCGGCAATGTGATCAGCCACCATGCACCTTCCGTCGCATTTTCCGGCCACCAGTTTGCACAGCGGAAGTCCCCGCCCGTTGTCATTCCATCATTACCATATTTAGGTTTATCATAATCCACGTTATACCCGATATCCGTAAGATTCATTTTATCGTGTGAATTTTCCATCAGACGGATATCCTTGAATTTACACACACTGTGCGACAGCTCTCCGATTCCGGTCTCAGAAGTCAGCGTTTCTTTTCCTTCTTCCGGCATCCGGAAATAAGACCATTCCGCAACCACTGTAGAGAATCCGTTTTGTCTTGCCGTATCCAACGCGATGTCTGATTCTTGCAGGTGACGGATGTAGTATGGAGTATGTCCTTTACCATAATGTCCGAAATCCTCCCGCACAACGATTCCGGTAATATCACCCGAACCTCTTGGTGCAATGGATTTTTGGTATTTGACACCATTCAGATAAGGAGACTTGACACCTTCCACATTGGTCAGCATATACATGTAATCTCCATTGATATCCCGGATCATCTTCGGATATACATCGATGTATTCCGGACGAGCATAACCTGTATTCATATTGAAATAAGTCCCCGTTGGCACAGCAAACTCAACCTGTTTCAATTTCACATAAGTATAAAGGTCTTTATCCGTCAATTCATTGATGTATTTTTCACGAGGTTTAACGGTTACAGGAGTTTCTGACTTATAAATCAAATGAGACGTACCCAGATTCGTCAACATCTTCATACCAGAAACCTGATTAATTTCAAATTCGGCTTTAAACAAACGAATCTTCACATGGTCTCCGAAATTGAAACAGTTATCGCTATTCTCTTTGGTTTTGAGGATCAGAGCCTGATCTCCCTCCATGTTTTGTAAAAATACCGTGCGGCCGATTTCGCTGATCGGGTAAGTCAGATTCCGGTTATTCTTGTCGCTGACCACAATACCTTCTATGTAGTTTTTTCTATCAAGCGTATTCATACCAGCTGTAAGCTGATCGAAAGACAAAAGCACGCCATCCTGAAATTCCGGAATCGGGCCCATCTGAATTATATCAACCGTATCGGCTGCTCTCTGATTAATGATATTCAAAAAGTCAAAACAGATTCTTGCCTTTCTCTTGAGCCCTTCTTTATTCTCTTTCACCTGGAAAGAGAGGTTCGTGCTGTCGTAAGCAAACCCGGTAAGCCACTCTTCCGTTTCGTCCTCCGGATAAATAACAGAAAGAGTGAGTTTTTCGAACGGCACATTACAGTCCATTTTGATCTTCTCAATCGCTTCTCTTGCAAGTACAGAAACCTCCAGATCAGGCATGTGCAAATTCGGAACCAACCCGCGTTGCTTTACATAAATCGTATCCTCTTTCGAGTCTGCACTTACCAACAAACGGCACAAACGCGCATGATTCTCTTCATTGCTGGTATATTCTAATTGCACCGATTTATTGCCACGCCCTTTCTTTTGTTTCAATGTCAGCCAGCTGTCATCATCAAGCGCTGTGATATTCCAGTCATTTTTCGCAAAGATCAGAATGTGATTCGTACCCTCCTTGGCAGGCATGATAACCTCCTTCTGAAAAAGACCCAATTCGGTCGAAAACCGGTATTCCTGCTCACAACCTGCAGTCAGAGCAATCACACCCAGCATCAGCAGATGCTTCAGATATAATATTGATTTTATCTTCATTTGTATATAGTTCTATTTTTAACATCAAGGTCCATTACTGTAAATATGCGTCATTGGTCAGGATACCGTTCGTACGCTGCACCTCTGTATCCGGAATCGGATAATACTGATGATAAGGTTTGATATTTTTTCCGATAGTTTCTTTCAGTTCCTCACCTGTCGTACTTTTGATCGATTCATAAAAAATTCCCCAACGAACCAAATCCCAGCGACGGTTATATTCACCCATCAACTCGCGACCACGTTCTTTTCTGATTTCCTGACGGATGGCCTCCTGATCGCGTCCTTCAAAGAATTCGCCATATTTGGCTCTTTGTCTTACCTCTTTCAGACACTCCAGTGCCAGATCGGGATTTCCCAATTCATTGGCACATTCGGCCAACATCAATAGCGCATCCGCAAAACGGAACACTTTCTGGTTATTTCCATCAGACATGTTGTCCATACCCGGACACCAGAATTTAGGTCCCATCCACGGTTTGCCACCGTTTTTCACCGAATTGAATTCATCATTTTTATAGCCGTAACCCATGATAAGCCGGCTGCGCGGATCGATGCCTTCCGCTTCTGCCAACAAATCACCTTTAACCTCTTCATACAGATCAATCAAATACTGTGAGGGTCTCAGTGAAGTAAACGGAGACGCTTTCGATCCCAGATAAGAGATTGTTAATCCGTCGTAGATCGCTTTATCCTTTTCGTTCTTATAAGGTGTGAAATAACAAGCTGTCGAACTTGTTTTTCTCAATCCGGCAACATCATAGGTATATTGAACTTCGAAAATAGATTCGGGTTTGTTTTTTTCGCTGAACTGAGTATCGCTCAACGGATATTGCGATAAGTGACCGTAAATATTCCGAATCTCCGTCAAATGCTCGGAAGCCAGCTGATAATCTTTATTCCACATGGCCATCTTAGCGATAAGCATATGGGCAGCCTGAACCGGAATACGGCTATAACTTGAATTCGGCGATTTCTTAGGCAGGTGATGCATCAGACCGGATAAATTCCGAATCATCGAATCACGGGTTTCCACCGCATTCATGCGCGGTAGTTTCGAAACCCTTTTAAGCACCTCCAGTGAGCATACATCATCCGTATAAAAAGGCGTATCGCCGAAAAGAGATGTCAACGTATAATAGTAAAGCGATCTCAGGAAAGCGATTTCCGCCATGTATTGACCTTTCGCTTTGCTGTCAATGTTGGCGCGCATCACCCCGTCGTAATTCCCGTTACACAAACGGATCGCATAATATAAACTCGACCATAGACTTTTTCCATTACCCGGAGACGACGGTGAAAGGCTGAAAGCAACATCTTCATAAGATTTATTGTCGAGAAAAGCCAAATCAGAACAAGCCTCCAACGGAATCAGCAAGGTCTGGTTGAAGATTGAATTCAACGGGCCGTAACAGCCGTTTGCTGCCGCTTCACATTGCTTTTCATTCTTAAAAAATTGCTTTTTATTGATAAAGTCCAAAGGAACCTCTTCCAGCATATCC
>JBOFCW010000177.1:0-16680 GCA_051646395.1 Bacteroidales bacterium | reverse complement strand
CAATAACCGTCAGGGTGGTTACAACAATAACAACCGTCAAGGATATGATCCGAATGCGAAATACAGTCAGAAAAAACGTCTTGAATATCAGGACTTACTGACTGATCCGAACGAACCGATTCGTCTGAACAAATACCTTGCAAACGCAGGGGTATGCTCTCGTCGTGAAGCCGATGAATTCATCACGAACGGTGCCGTTAAAGTGAATGGGGAAGTTGTAACTGAATTGGGTACAAAAATCCACCGCAACGACACGGTATTGTTTAACGAACAGCCGGTTTCTCTAGAGAAAAAAGTTTACGTACTGCTTAACAAACCAAAAGATTGCGTTACAACGTCTGATGACCCTCAAGGACGTCTGACTGTAATGGACATCGTTCGCAGTGCCGCAACCGAACGTATCTATCCGGTAGGTCGTCTTGACCGCAATACGACAGGGGTTCTTCTTCTTACAAACGACGGGGATCTGGCATCTAAACTGACTCATCCGAAATTCGTTAAGAAAAAAATCTACCACGTATGGTTGGATAAAGACATCAACGAAGAAGATTTGACAAAAATCGCCGAGGGTGTTGAACTTGAAGATGGAGAAATCCACGCAGATGCGATCAGCTACGCAAATGAAGAAGACAAAAATCAGGTAGGTATCGAAATTCACTCAGGGCGTAATCGTATCGTCCGTCGTATTTTCGAACATCTGGGCTACCGCGTGACCAAACTGGATCGCGTTTACTTCGCAGGCCTGACGAAGAAAAATCTTCCTCGTGGTCGCTGGCGTTATTTGACACAACAAGAAGTAAACATGCTTCGCATGGGTGCTTTTGAATAAAATATTATAATCACTGTGCTTACATGGAAAAAATCAGTAGAACAAAAGTTACAGAGCTGCTGAAAAGTGAAGCTTATGGTACGCCTGTCAACGCAAAAGGATGGGTACGTACGAAAAGAGGTAATAAAAACGTTAACTTCATCGCTTTAAATGACGGATCATGCATTCACAACGTACAAATCGTTGTCGATGTAGCTTCTTTCGACGAAGAGATGTTGAAGAAAATCACTACCGGCGCGTGTATCAGCGTAAACGGAACTTTGGTCGAATCACAAGGCCAACAGAAAAGTGAGGTTCATGCAACAGAGATCGAAGTTTTAGGCGAAGCAGATCCGAATACATATCCACTTCAGAAGAAAGGACACACGTTGGAGTTCTTGCGTGAAATCGCTCACTTGCGTCCTCGCACGAATACCTTCGGTGCCGTGTTCCGCATGCGCCACCACATGGCAATGGCTATTCACGATTTCTTCCACAAACGTGGATTCTTCTATTTTCACACACCGATCATCACCGCTTCCGACTGTGAGGGAGCCGGACAGATGTTCCAGGTCACTACGATGAACCTGTATGATTTGAAAAAAGATGAAAGCGGATCGATCAATTACGAGAACGACTTCTTTGGAAAGCAGGCTTCGTTGACCGTTTCAGGTCAGCTGGAAGGTGAACTTGCCGCCATGTCAATGGGGTCTATCTATACGTTCGGACCAACTTTCCGTGCAGAAAATTCAAACACTCCGCGCCATCTGGCCGAGTTCTGGATGGTCGAACCGGAAGTTGCCTTCAACGAAATCGAAGACAACATGCAGTTGGCCGAAGACTTCATCAAACATTGTATCCAATGGGCGTTAGATAACTGCCAGGATGATCTGCAGTTCCTAAACGACATGTATGACAAAGAACTGATCGAACGTCTTAAATTCGTTACAGCAAACGAATTTATCCGTTTACCTTACACCGAAGGAATCCGTATCCTGGAAGAAGCCATTGCAAACGGCAAAAAATTCGAATTCCCTATTTATTGGGGAGCAGATCTTGCCTCTGAGCACGAACGCTTCCTGGTAGAAGAGCACTTCAAATCGCCGGTTATTCTGACTGATTATCCGAAAGAGATCAAATCTTTCTACATGAAACAGAATGAAGATGGTAAAACAGTTCGTGCGATGGATGTACTATTCCCGAAAATCGGAGAAATCATCGGTGGTTCAGAACGTGAAGAAAATCTTGATAAACTAACGCAGCGTGCAGAAGAGATGGGCGTTCCGGCAAAAGACATCTGGTGGTATCTGGATACACGCCGTTTCGGGACAGCTCCTCACTCGGGCTTTGGTCTTGGTTTCGAACGCTTGCTACTGTTTGTTACCGGTATGGCAAATATCCGCGATGTAATTCCTTTCCCGCGTACACCTAAGAATGCTGAGTTCTAAACTCGCTTTCGATTTTTCAATATACAAAAAGCGACTACCCCCTACGGAGTAGTCGCTTTTTTCTTTACTAATATATTTGAAACAGCGTACCGGCATATAATGAATACCAATATAGCTAACAGCATAAAAAACACATACATATCGTGTCTCTGCCAAGGTCCATGCATCATAAAATAACGCTGAGCTGGAAAAGACAAATAATCGGCAGCTAAAAAAGTATCCTCAATCCCGTCCACATTAATCTTAAACCAAAACATTGATTTTATCAATGAAAAAACAAAAATCGGAACAACAATCCTTTGCATATTCATCTGCCGGTTGAGAACAAGCAATAACGGAAACACAAAAAAAGGAAGCAAATAAATGAGATACCTACTTTCGGAATTGGTTAAAAGAAACACAAACTCTGCCAATATCAACCAATAAGCCATTCCATATTTTCCAATCTCCTTCAAAACCGACGGCCAGAATAATATCATAAAAACAGGCACAAGTCCGAAAAACACAAAATGGTTCTCGAGAAAAACACCCGGAGCAGTAACCGATCTCAAAACTGTATGCAAAACCATACGTGAAATACCCCAAGCCTCAGAATCATTTGCATATGTCCATATGACCATTTTCACCAATAGAAAACCGAAGCCAATACCTCCAATAATCCTCCAAGACATCTCGGTTTTAATTTTTTCAAAAAGATCCTTCACATCGAACCGAAATGTACTGATAAAGAGATATAGAAAAAAGGAAACAGAGACAAGTGAAAGCAATAACAACCAGACCGTTCCGTAATCTGTAGACCAATATAACTCCCGAAGAGAAGCATGCCCTTTGACATATCTGCTTAGCAAATAAATCGCCCCCAGCAAAACAGGTGTAATCAATATCGCTCCAATCCTGATTAACCGAAGAAAATATACACCGTTTCGACTCAATACTTTCGTTCTGTTATTCAAATCAAAAGGATTTGCTGGTAGAAATGTAAGACACAAACCAATGCCTAACAATGTAGGCCACACAAAAGCTCCGATCAAAGAGCATAAAAACATACCAGTTTTGTTTTTTTTGATAAAACAGAGGAATAACAACAAGCTAATGAATAGTGCAAATACATCCGTCAGAAAAGGATAATACTCTACGTATTTCAAACAGGTATAATTAAAGAACAAAAAAGAAAAACCGATAATTTCTGTTGCCACATTAAATTTGAGAACCTCACTGATTTTATAATACACAAATACAGACATACACAATGTCATGATCTGCAGAACAATGACCCCGATCATAAGCGAATCATTATCTACCGGCAAACCGAATACACGATACACCATATTAATCAGAGCAAAGGGAGCAATACGCTGAATATTATATCCGTTATACACGTCATCCATAATATCGTCAGAAAAAGAACGAGCCATTTCGCGATATGCGACACCATCCCATCCCGCTCCATCCTGAAGAGCTACTTTTTCTCCGGCAAAACCGCTTAAAACGATTACCAAAAACAGAAAGACTGAAATAACACGCCAATGCCTGACAGAAAAAAAATAAAAATTATTTTTCATTTATAATTTGATTTTTGACATTAATATATAATGCGCCCTTATATAACTTCGATTAGGTATCTGAACTTTGGATGAGTTATGGTAATTATATCTGTATAGAATTTATGTTTTTCATTAAAGTCAGATATCGGAAAACAAAAAAAAGCATGCAAAGATTTATCATTGACTAAACAAGAAAATTCTTTGCATGCTCTTCAGTTTCAACCGCAAATCAATTATCGCTATCGAAATAATATGTGATTGTACCCGATTGGGTCGTTACTCCGCTTTTTGTTTCGAACAAAGCTTTTCGGGCAGCTTCCATGGCCCGATTTCTCAGCTCGGCCGAAGTGGTCGTTGTTCCGCGACCGACGATCGCATTGATTACCTTACCGGATTCATCCACGGTGATATTCACCACCACTTTACCCGATTCATTGACCGAGAAAGAAGGTCTGGGCAAGCTACCGCGAAGACCGCGTCCACCCAAATCATAGCTACCATATCCCGGCGAACCGGATGTAGCCCCCGTATCTGAATTACCCTGCGGACTACCCTTCGATGCGGTACCTTCAGTAGCAGATCCCTGAGTACCGGTTTTCGAAGCGTTCTGAAATACATTGGCCACCTTGTTCTTGATTGCAGCCTCTTTCTTTTTCTTCTCCTCTTCTAGCCGTTTACGCTCTGCCTCCTCTTTTCGTTTGCGCTCCTCCTCCTTCCGAATCCGCTCTTTCTCCTGCTGTTCTTTTTTCTTCGCTTCAGCCAGACGGAGAGACTCTTCGGTATCCTGCGTAACAATCTCCTCCTTCACTTCGGGAGCAGAAGGTGCTTCGGGAATTACCTCGGGTTGTGGTTCGGGTTGAACGGGCGATGGATCCGGTTGCGACGGACGTCCCGTATCCAGTCCCTCTGCCGTACCCACCATTACCAGTATGCCCTCCTCGTCCTGCGGTTCAATCCGGGTAAAACCGGCAAAGATCAGCAGTCCGATCAGCAGCGCATGAAAAGCAATCGTACCGACAAGTCCTATTCCCTTATTTCTTTTATCTTCCATATTCGTCATTTTACGGGACGCGTAGCAATTACCATCTTAAATTTATTCTCGTTGGCAATATTAAGCACCTTCACCACTTCACGATAAGGCACGCTCTCATCGGCATAAAGCGCCACATACATCTCCGGTTCTTTTGCCTGCGACTCCTGTAGAAAAGGTGTGATCTGATCAAAAGCGACCATTTTTTCACGTTCATTTCCGAAAGCCACATAATAATTGAGTTCCTTATCGATCGTCACACGGGTCATCGGAGATGCAGCCGTCTGCTTCTTACTTTGCGGAAGAAGCACCTTGATCGCATTGGGAAAAACCACCGTAGAGGTAACCATAAAAAAGATCAGCAACAGGAAAATCACGTCGGTCATCGACGACATGCTGAACGAGGTTTCGATTTTATTTCTTCTTTTTAATGCCATAACCGTTATTTCATGGGTTCATTCAACATATCCATGAACTCCATCGATTTCGACTCCATGGCATTCACCACCCCGTCGACACGCGCTACCAGGTAATTATAGGCAAACATAGCGATGATACCTACGATAAGTCCGGCTACGGTTGTAGTCAATGCCTGATAGATACCGGCAGAAAGGAGTGTGATATCCGCATTATTCCCTGCGCTGGCCATATCGTAAAACGCGCGTACCATCCCCGTTACCGTACCCAGAAACCCGATCATCGGAGCTCCGGCGGCAGTGGTGGCAAGCATCGAAAAACCTTTCTCCAACTTGGCAACCTCCAGATTACCTACATTCTCTACCGCTACCAACACATCCTGCATCGGACGTCCCAAACGAGTAATCCCTTTCTCGATCATATTCGAATAAGGCGTACGAGAGTTGCGACAAAGCGTCAGAGCCGCATCTATTTTACCCTCATAAATATAATCTTTGATTTTATTCATGAAAGTAGTATCCTCTTTTGCAGCGTTACGAATAACGGCCAGACGTTCGAAAAAGATATAGATTGAAATGACAGATAGCGCAACAAGCGGAATCATCAACCATCCACCTGTCAGGGCTAACGACCAGAAAGAAAGACCAGCCTGCTGATCAGCGATTTGAGAAAATTCAGGCATAGCAGTCGTATCGGCTACAGCCGCAGTAACAGTTAATAAGTTCATAATGTAATTTTTATAATTTATTTCAAACATGCTTTGTATTGACGAATAGCTTCCTCAATACCCAGATACAAGGCATCGCTTATCAATGCATGCCCGATAGACACCTCTTCCAAAAATGGTACCTGCTGATAAAACCAGGCCAGATTCTCCAGGCTCAGGTCATGCCCTGCGTTCACTCCCAACCCCAGTTTATGAGCCAGTTCGGCAGCCTCCGCAAAAGGACGAACAGCCGCTTCCTTATCTTTCGGATACAACGTGGCATAAGGCTCAGTATAAAGCTCAATCCTGTCAGTTCCGGTTTTAGCAGCATACTCGATCATCTCTGCTACCGGATCTACAAAAATAGACGTACGGATACCGACCTGCTGAAACTGCTCGATAATCTCACTCAGGTATGCCTGATGTGTTTTCGTATCCCAACCGGCATTCGAAGTAATCGCATCTTCCGCATCCGGAACCAAAGTGACCTGCGCCGGTCTCACTTTCAAAACCAGATCGATAAAAGAACGGTTCGGATTCCCCTCGATATTAAACTCTGTTTTCAACAAGGGTCGCAACGCATAGACATCTTTATAACGAATATGACGTTCGTCCGGCCGTGGATGCACCGTAATCCCCTGGGCTCCGAAACCCTCACAATCGAGAGCGAATTTTACCACATCCGGATAATTACTTCCGCGCGCATTACGCAACGTTGCCACTTTATTGATATTAACACTAAGTTTTGTCATTTTCGTCATGAATTAAGCACATTTCATCACCCGGTGAACAATGAACATCGCGAGAGGTTATTATTATAACGGAGATGAAAATTTCCAGATAATCTGTGAAATAACTAAAAGTTTTTTTCACTTTTGTAATAAATCAGTTGCAAAAATAGCAGGTTTTGGTAAATATAAAGTTAAGATGTCGGCAAAAGATTTAATATCTAAGGAAATATCCCCCATCGCTCCTCATACAACGATCAAAGAGGCGTTAGGGTTTATGGACAAGCTAAAAGTTAATGCTTTACCGCTGGTAGAGAACAATATATTCTGTGCGTTGATTTCGCGCCGAGAGCTTACCGAACACCCCGATCCCAACCGCTTTGTCCGCGAACTTACCGGCATTCCCCTATCGATCCGAAGCGACTCCCATCTTTTTGAAGCACTCGACCGAATCACACAGGGAGAAACAGACCTGCTCCCCGTCATCTGCAACAACAATCATTACCTGGGAGCAATCACCAACCGGTCGTTATTGAACCGTCTTTCGGTCATCACCAACGCCACAGCACCCGGAGCTGTAATCCTTTTGGAAATGCCCCCCTCAGATTATGTCCTATCGGATCTGGCCCGGCTGGCCGAACAAAACAATGCCCGGATCATCAATCTGCTCACATATCCCGAAATCACCACCGGGATGCTACAGATCATACTCAAAGTGGATCAGGAAGACGCCACCTATTTTCTGCGAAGTCTCGAACGCTTCAACTACCGGATCGTATCCCATTATCAGCACAACAGTTTATCAGACGAAATGATGAAAGACCGGCTGGAAGAACTACTGTATTATATTGATATGTGATAAAAAATTGAGTACTTTAGCTGTTATCAATATTGCTCGTATCCGGAGCAAAAATCAAATGCATACATGATTGAAATAGCAGTATTCGGCAATTCCTTCCAATCAGAAAAAGGCTCGCGACTGGGCCATATCTTCCGCATGCTCGAAAAAATCGAAGCACGCGTATTGATTGATGCCGAATTTTATCGGTTTCTGATAACCAAAACCGAGTTACGCCCCCGATATATCGCCCTGATCGAAGAGAATGATTTTCATGCAGACATCGCCCTGAGTATCGGTGGCGACGGCACCTTCCTGCGCACGGCCGAACGCGTAGGCAACAAAGGAATTCCCATTCTGGGCATCAATACCGGGCGTCTGGGCTTTCTGGCCGACGTGCCGGTACACGATATCGACAATGCGCTGACAGAGATTTACAAAAACCATTACAACATCGAGGAACGTTCGCTTCTGCAGCTTTCCATCTCTGGCTACGACGAGCCATACATGGCTTACGCACTCAACGAGGTGGCGATTCTGAAGCGCGACAACTCGTCGATGATCACCATACGCGTAGATATCGACAGTAATTTCCTCAATTCGTACGAAGCCGACGGCCTGATTATCTCTACGCCTACGGGTTCTACCGGCTATTCATTGAGCGTTGGCGGACCGATTATCGAACCGAAAGCCGACAACTTCGTCATTTCGCCCGTCGCGCCCCATTCGCTCACCACGCGTCCGCTGGTGATTACCGACCAGTGCGCGCTCGATATCGAAGTGCACAGCCGTACCGATGCCTACCTCGTATCCGTCGACGGCAACTCGTACACCCTCACCACAGCCAACCGCCTGCATATCCGTAAGGCTCCGTATAAGATCAGGGTTGTCAAACGTCCTGGTCACACGTTTTACGAAACCCTGCGCGACAAACTGATGTGGGGAGCCGACCGGCGCATCTGAAAACACAAAAGGGCCTGCCATCCGGCAAGCCCTTTCTTATATTATTCCGATGAAGGAGATTATTTTACCAATCCGGCTTCTCTCAGGATATCGTTCACTTTGCGAGTCGCATCAGCACTTGCTTTGAACAATTCTTTTTCATTTTCGCTCAACGGAAGCTCGATGATCTGTTTCCAGCCACCTTTACCAAGAAGAACCGGAACACCGATTACAAGATCTTCCTGACCGTATTCGCCTTCAACCATTACCCCGCAAGAGATCACTTTGTTCTGATCTTTGATAACCGCTTCAGCCATCTGAGCAGCAGCAGCACCCGGAGCCATCCATGCAGATGTTCCAAGAAGACCTGTCAATGTAGCACCACCCACTTTCGTATCAGCAGCAACTTTAGCCAATTTCTCAGCGTCAAGCAAAGACGATACCGGTACTCCTTTGTAAGAAGCAAGACTTGTAAGAGGAACCATTGTTGTATCTCCGTGACCACCGATTACCATTGCTTCGATATCGTTTGAATTTGCATTCAACGCCTGAGACAAGTAATAACGGAAACGAGAGCTGTCTAGCGCACCACCCAAACCGATGATACGGTGACGGCAGATACCAGCTACCTTGTTTGTCAAATAAGCCATTGGATCCATTGGGTTACTTACGATAACCAAAACAGCTTCAGGTGAATGTTGAAGAATGCTTTCAACTACGCTTTTAACGATACCTGCGTTCACACCGATCAACTCTTCGCGAGTCATACCCGGTTTACGAGCCAAACCTGAAGTAATGATTACTACGTCAGATCCCGCTGTAGCAGCGTAATCATTTGTAACACCGTTTACACGAGTGCTGAAACCAAGGATATGAGCAGTCTGCATGATATCCATTGCTTTACCTTCTGCGAATCCTTCTTTGATATCCAACAGAACCACTTCGCTTGCTACTTCTTTTACAGCAAGTACATTTGCACATGTAGCACCTACGTTACCGGCACCTACAACTGTAATTTTAGACATAATCTTACTTATTTTGTATGTTAATAATAAAACTCCCTTTATTTTGTTTTCTGTTCGAAAACCATACAAATATAGAGTTTTCCTCTTATTATGGAAAAATTTCCGTAATTATTTTTTGATTAAAAAGTGATTTTATTCTCTTTTGATTCCGCAATTAAAAATACGGTTACCGAATAAGGCATACCCGTTTACGACCAGCCGGATACTCAAAAACAAAACGCCCGCTTCCGGAGACCGGTAGCGGGCGTTTTTAATATCTTACCTTACGGCAAGCCAACTTTTCTTAGCGAGACATCTCGTCAGATACTGTTAGGTTTTTGCGACCTTTTGCACGACGTGCTGCCAATACGCGACGACCGTTAGCTGATGCCATTCTTTCACGGAAACCGTGTTTGTTTCTTCTTTTTCTGTTTGATGGTTGAAATGTTTGTTTCATTGCCGTATATTATTATCGTTTATATTCGCGGGAAAATACATCTGTTTTCGGACTGCAAAAATAGATACTTTTTTTTATTAAACAAACAGTTAGGCCATTTTTGCATCAAAGTTTTTCGTTTTTTCTCAAATTCGATTACCTTTGCACGCGTTCATAAAGAACAGGTTAGAAGCAATCAGGGTTCTGTAAAGGGCTTTAAATAGCAAAATAAGTGATTCTAATCCGACTATAAATCAAACAAAATAAATATTTTTCTATGGCTACTACAGCTGATATCAGAAACGGCATGTGTATCGAATACAACGGCCAGCTTTACTCTATCGTTGAATTTCTTCACGTAAAACCGGGTAAAGGAGCAGCTTTTGTTCGTACAAAACTAAGAAACGTTACAACAGGACGTGTAATTGATAATACATTCAACGCAGGGGTTAAAATTGACGAAGTTCGTATCGAACGCCGTCCTTACCAGTTCTTGTACAGAGACGATATGGGTCTTAACTTCATGCACAACGAAACTTTCGAACAGGTAGTTATCGCTGAAGATGCGATCAACGGAGTGAAATTCCTGAAAGAAGGTGATATTTGTGAGGTAATGGTGAAAGCTGACGACGAAACGATCCTTTATGGTGACATGCCGACTCAGGTTATCCTTGAGATCACTTATACTGAACCGGGATTAAAAGGAGATACTTCTACCAACTCATTGAAACCGGCTACTGTTGAAACAGGGGCTACCGTACGTGTTCCGTTGTTTATCAACACAGGCGACAAAATCAAAGTAGATACACGCGACGGATCTTACGTTGAACGTGCGAAATAATACTTCCGTCATAACGGTCATTTAAAAAGAGGCTGTCTAACCAGGTTAGACAGCCTCTTTTTTGCTTCTGTTCCTATCTGATCACAATTCTACGGGTTCAGCAGACTGCACATCCGCAGAGAACTCTGTTGTCCTCCGCAGGGGACAACAGAGTTCTCTGCGGAGGACAACAGAGTTCTCTGCCGGGAGACATTCCCGGCAACATAAGACATATAAACTTTTTTTACTACATTTGAGTTATACATAAAGAAAGAATCAGACCCATGCCATACTTTTCTATCATCATACCCGTTTACAATCGCCCCGACGAGATGAAGGAACTGCTTGACTCCCTTGCAGCTCAGACAGATGGCGATTTCGAAGTTGTGATCATCGAAGACGGTTCGGCGCAGGATAAGCGTTGTGACAAACTTGTTGATAACTATCGCGACAACCTGGCTATCAACTATTTCTACAAACCGAATACCGGCCAGAGCGACTCGCGAAACATCGGGATGAGTAAGGCCACTGGCAGTTATTTCCTGTTTTTCGATTCAGACTGCATCATCCCTTCAGATTACATCCGCATTGTCAAAGCATATTTACAAAGTAATTTTGTCGATTGTTTCGGTGGTCCCGATGCCGCCCACGAATCATTTACCGACGTACAGAAAGCCATCAACCACTCGATGACCTCCTTCTTCACGACCGGCGGGATACGTGGCGGAAAAAACGGAATGGAAAAATTCTGTCCCCGTTCGTTCAACATGGGCTTTTCCAGACAGGTATACGAAGCGACACAGGGATTTCACGACACGCTGGGTGAGGATATCGACCTGAGTACACGCATCCGAAAAGCCGGGTTCAAAACCGCGCTGATCCGCGAAGCCTATGTGTATCACAAACGGCGGGTAGATATGCAGAAGTTTTTCAAACAAGTACACATTTTCGGGCAAGCACGCATCTCCCTTTACAAACAACATCCCGAATCATTGAAACTCGTACACTTCGCTCCCGCCCTGTTTACGTTATTCCTGATCGGCATGCTCATTATTTCGATCTGGCAACCGTGGGTACTTTTGCTCCTTGCGGCATATCTGATAACATTGTTTGCCGATTCGGCCGTAAAGAACAAGAGCCTGAAAATCGGATTCCTGTCTGTCTTCACAGGCCTGATCCAGTTAATCGGATACGGCACCGGTTTTCTGAAGGCTTTCTGGCAAAAAGTTGTGCTGGGCAGAAAACCCGAAAGCCGCAACAAAATCAAGAATATGTATAACAAAGAAAACTAAACCTCTGGTAATGTTGTTGGTATGATACTTTTCTTAACCAACAACTTTTACCGGCATGAACATAAAAGAGTGGGCCGAAGATGACCGGCCCCGCGAAAAAATGCTTTCCAAAGGGATCGCTTCCCTCTCGGACGCTGAACTTATCGCCATTCTTATCGGTTCGGGGCATAAGGACAAAAGTGCCGTCGAACTCTCCAAAGAGATTCTCTACAGCGAAGGCAACGACCTGAGCCGACTCAGCAAAACATCTGTCAAAGTACTCATGAATCGTCACCAGGGCGTGGGTCCGGCCAAGGCCATCTCCATCCTGGCTGCGCTCGAACTGGGAAAAAGACGGAATCAAAGCGAGGCCACCAAAGCCTTCTCCATCAGCTCCAGCACCGATGTATATCGTTATTTCCAACCTCTGCTTTGCGATATACGTCACGAAGAATTCTGGGTCATTTACCTGAACCAATCCAACAAAATCATTCACCGTAAAAAAATCAGCAAAGGCGGGATCTCTGAAACGGCCGTCGACATACGGCTTATCCTCAAAGAAGCAATCGAACACACCGCTTCGGGGCTTATTTTATGCCACAACCATCCTTCGGGCAACAACAAACCCAGTTC
Organism: Bacteroidales bacterium; assembly: GCA_051646395.1. Taxonomy (GTDB): domain Bacteria; phylum Bacteroidota; class Bacteroidia; order Bacteroidales; family JAUNSR01; genus JAUNSR01. The sequence goes on along the minus strand of JBOFCW010000177.1, from coordinate 4,055 downwards.
GGCCGACGACTCGTTTACGAAAAAGATAAAAGAAGCCGCACGTCTGATGGATGTGCGGGTACTCGACCACCTGATCGTCTGTGAAAGCTGCTACTTCAGCTATGCTGATGAAGGAAGAATCTGAACAAAAAGATTATCTTTGTGTATCAACATAAAAGAGATTCATAACACAATGGAAAATAAATTACTGGCACTGGAAGAGAAGATCGTAGAGATGCTACGTCTTGTTTTCGACCCGGAAATCCCCGTAAACGTTTACGATCTGGGACTTATTTACGAGATCGATATCGACGACGACAAAAACGTCAAGATCAAAATGACACTGACGGCTCCAAACTGTCCGGCAGCGGATTTCATCCTGGAAGACGTACGCATCAAGGTAGAAAGCATCGACGAAGTGAAAAGCGTGGATATCGACCTGGTATTCGAACCGGAATGGGACAAGGAGATGATGAGCGAGGAAGCGAAACTGGAACTCGGATTTCTTTAAGATATGAAGAGAACCTATTTTCTCTCGGATACACACCTGGGCTCGAAAACCTTTGCGGATCCGCTCGCGTATGAAAAGAGAGTGGTACGCTTTCTCGACTCGATAAAAGATGATGCCCGGGCCATTTACCTGATGGGGGATATCATCGATTACTGGTACGAATACAAAACCGTGGTTCCGAGAGGATTTACCCGATTTTTCGGCAAAATAGCCGAGCTTACAGACCGGGGAATCGAGGTACACTGGTTTACCGGAAATCATGACATCTGGGTATTCGACTACCTGCCGAAAGAGCTCGGCGTAATCGTGCATCATCAGGGACTGACAACCGAGATCAACGGAAAGAAGTTTTACCTGGCACATGGCGACGGATTGGGCGACGACTCGAAAGGATACAAAGTCATGCAGTGGTTTTTCAGAAACCGCCTTTGTCAGAAAGCTTTTTCGTCCGTACACCCGCGCTGGACAGTCAGTTTCGCTCATAACTGGTCAAAACACAGCCGGTTGAGCGGATGCGAATTCAATGACTTCATGGGAGAAGACAACGAGCATCTGATTTTGTTTGCCCGCGACATGCTTCAACAAACACACATCGATTATTTTATCTTCGGCCATCGCCACATCATGCTCGACTTGATGCTTGCCCGGGATAGCCGCATCCTGATTCTCGGCGATTGGATAAACCATTTCTCTTACGCTGTAATGGAGGATCAAAATATCTGGTTAGAACAATTCGAAGAAGAAGTAGCCGACCGCGATCGTCAACAAAATATAAGCATCGCTTTCTGATATCGGAAGATTCAGAGAGCGATGCTCTTTTTAGAATGCAAAACAGGCTGTCTGAATCATATAAATGAATTTTAGACAGCCTGTTTAATGTAGTTTTATTATTAATGAACTGTAAGTATAGATTCTATCTATTACAGTGCGTTAACGATCGTCTGTGTATCTGTAGCGATCATTGATTCTTCGTCAGTCGGGATAACCACAACTTTCACACGAGAAGACTCTTTGCTCAGGATCGCTTCTTTACCGCGAAGACCATTGTTTTTAACAGCGTCGAAATCAACACCCATAAATTCAAGACCTTCACAAACAGCCTCACGAGTAGGACACTGGTTTTCACCAACACCACCTGTGAATACGATGATATCCACACCACCCATAGCAGCTGCATAAGCACCTACGTATTTTTTGATACGGTAATCGTACATTTTCATTGTCAGGATCGAACGCTCATCTCCGTTTCTGACACCATCCTCGATCGGACGCATGTCTGAAGAGTTCTGAGAGATACCCAACACACCGCTTTTTTTGTTTACAAGATCAGAAAGACCTTTTGCGTCAAGACCTTCTTTCTCCATGATGAAAGCCAATGCACCCGGATCAACATCACCCGAACGAGTACCCATCATCAAACCTTCGGTCGGAGTGAATCCCATTGAAGTATCGATCGATTTACCGTTTTTGATAGCAGTTACCGAAGCACCGTTACCGATGTGGCAAGTGATGATTTTCTGATCTTCGAAGTTCACGCCAAGGAATTCGCATGCGCGATGAGATACATAACGGTGGCTTGTTCCGTGGAAACCGTAACGACGAACACCATATTTCTCATACATTTCGTATGGCAAAGCGTACATATATGCTTCAGCCGGCATAGACTGATGGAAAGCAGTATCGAATACAGCAACCTGAGGTTTACCCGGGATCAGTTCTTCTATCGCCTTGATACCTGCGATGTTTGGTGGATTGTGAAGCGGAGCAACGTCGATACATTCAACGATTTTTTCCATTACTTCATCCGTGATCAATACGCTTTCGCTGAATTTCTCACCACCATGAACCACACGATGACCAACAGCGTCGATTTCATCCAAAGATTTAACCGCACCGTGCTCTTCGCTAGCAAGTACATCAAGAACAAATTCGATAGCAGTCTGGTGTTCAGGCATTGCATGCTCTAAAACAACTTTCTCTCCGTTCGGTTTTGTAAACTTAAGGAAAGCTCCTTCCAAACCGATCTTTTCAACAGCACCCTGAGCCAATTCATCCTGGTTAACCATATCCAGAAGTTTGTACTTCAAAGAAGAGCTACCGCAGTTCAATACTAAAATTTTCATATATGAGGTATATTTATAGTTTCTTTATTATTTCTGTTCTTTGATACCGATTGCCTGAGTAGCAGTGATTGCTACCAATTTGTAGATATCATCTACCGAGCAACCGCGTGAAAGGTCATTGATCGGAGCAGCAATACCCTGAAGGATCGGACCAACCGCTTCGGCACCTGCCAGACGCTGAACAAGTTTATAGGCGATATTTCCAACTTCCAGTGTCGGGAATACCAATACATTTGCTTTACCTGCAACTTTGCTACCCGGAGCTTTGCTTGCGGCAACAGCTTCAACGATAGCCGCATCAGCCTGAAGCTCACCTTCGATCTGAATAGAAGGATCCATTTCTTGCGCAAGTTTTGTCGCTTCTACCACTTTATCTACCATCTCGTGCTTCGCACTACCTTTGGTAGAGAAGCTCAACATAGCCACACGCGGTTCGATACCGGCGATAGCCTGAGTCGTACGCGCCGTAGAAACAGCGATCTGAGCCAATTCAGGAGCAGTAGGATTCGGCATTACCGCGCAATCCGCGAATACCATGATACCATTGTCTCCGTAAGATTTGTTCGGCATGAACATCAGGAACGCACCCGATACCACGCTGATTCCCGGAAGGGTTTTCACAATCTGGAATGCAGGACGCAAAACGTCACCGGTCGTATTGGCCGCACCAGCAACCTCACCGTCGGCATCACCATTCTTAATCATCAGACAAGCCAGGAACAATGGGTTTTCAACCAGTTTCTGAGCCTGTTCAATCGTCATCCCTTTGCTTTTACGCAAATCAAAAAGAAGATTTGTATAGATCTCTTTCTTTTCGTTATTGATCGGATCAACGATAGTTGCCTCAAGAAGGTGCTTCAAATCGTTTGCCTGAGCGAAAGCTGTGATTTCGGCAGGGTTTCCGATTAGAATGATTTCCGCAACACCGTCTGCAATTAGTTTGTCTGCAGCTCTCATTGTGCGTTCTTCTGTACCTTCTGCAAGTACAATGCGCTGCTTGTTGCCTTGAGCACGCGCAATAATCTGATTCATTAAGTCCATTGTGGGTATAGTATTTTTTAATTCGTTGGTTATCGATCTTAATCTGATGCAAAAGTATAAATATTTGCAATATAGAGATAGCAATTCGTGATAAAAAATTTAAACTCGAGTTTGCAAAAATCGATATTTAGTTACAAAAAACCTGAAATTCTCGTTTGGTGACGGGTTTTAAAAAAGAAATCCCGTCGCAGAAAAGTGCGACGGGATTTCTTTTGAATATAGTTTGCCGCCTGTCAACCTCATTGAGGTCTACAAGCAGAAAATACGTTATCGAGAATCGTCCGGGTTGCTCCGGCTTGTTCTTGTACATAAGTACCGGCCAATCTGCCCGATGATATGCAGAATGCCGGATCGCCGATGAAACGGTCGATGACCTGATCATATTCTGATTGATTCTCTAT
>JBOFCW010000158.1:0-21530 GCA_051646395.1 Bacteroidales bacterium | reverse complement strand
CCTTTTGCCGATCCTACCGCTTCATCAACGATTACATAGAACTTCTGATCAACGAAGAATACCGAACGACGGTGTGTCAGGTTTTCATACGATGGGTTTTCAGTTACCAAAGTTTGTACTTTACCTTCACCGTTCCACAATTTCAATTTAGATTCTGTTGTATCAAGATCTTTATTGTCGAGTGTAAGAGTATTATGTACGCGAGTCGAACGGAACCAGTTTCTCCATTTCATTACTTCTTCGCTTCCGGCATAAACGTAGCTTCCTGAATCCGGGAAAAGGTTTTTTCCTTTAAACCACATTTCGAAAGTACCATTGTCCGGCTGACAGTGCCAGAATGCTTTTGGCCCGGCTTTTACAACCATCATATTAGCATCGTCGTTCCAGCTGTCACGGAAGATGAAGAATCCTGAAGTTTTGAATGCATTCGAAAGGTAAGCCGGTTTTTCACCTTTTTTTCCTTCAGTAGCAAACCACTGGATCTGTTTGTTTTTAGGGAAAACTTTAGCCCATTTCTTATAATCGTTGATTACCTCTTTCTTCTTTGTCAGCTTCGCATCGCTGAAACAAGGATTCGAGTAATCGGGGAAACAGTAGTTCATATAAACTTCAATCATTTTTTCTACCGTCTCAAGATATTTGGCAGGGAATTCGTTTCTGAAACCATTTACCTCAGCAACCTGAATACCTTTGTAGAAAATGTTGATAGAAGCCAGGTGATAATGCGGGTCAAGTTCATATTGACAACCGTCGTCGTATACCTGTTTTTCAATCTCTCTGTTTAATACATCGATACCACTTTTTCTCCATTCCATAGCTTCCTTTAATTCAGGGAAGATGGCACCGGCGTACAGCATACGCTGAGCTTCAAATAGCAGGTGGTTACCGCGATCCGAATAATTATTCAGAATATGTACGGCGTGACGGTGGTAATTTACCAAGAATTCAGTCAGGAATTCCGGCGTGAAATTCGGTGAGTTAACGAAAAACATAAACTGTCCCGGTTGATCCTGCAGACGGTGGCTAACCTCAAGCGGACGCCATGCGAAACGTGAATTTTCAACCAACGCTTTTTTATCGCGGTTCGCCTCAAGTTCGTATTCGCTTTTTTTCATTTTCACCATCGGATTTTTCTCAATCCAATCCATATACTGGTAGATCCACTCTTTGGCTACGTTTTCGTCTTTGGTTGTGTAGTATACACGTCCCATCGACGCAAACCATTTATGGCGATGCAACTGCCAGCGAAGCTCGTTGTCTTCTACCGGCCAGTATTGCCAGTTGATATCTTTTCCGTAGTTATATGAAGGCTGATATCCTTTGTGAGCGAAGAACGTGTGTTCCATCGCATCGTTTGTCCATTTCACGTCCTGGGCAGAAGCTTTTACTTTGCTCAGGTTGATATCCGGATGATTTACACCGGTGCGGGTACGGTAATATTCAAGCAGAGCAGTAGCTGCTTCTGCATCTTTACCTTCAGCATGAAGTGATTTCACCTTTTCAAGCCCCGGATAATCCAGGTTCAAAAGTGAAAAGGCTTCCGGACGCAATTGCTGTGCGTTTGCCGAAGAGGCAAACACAGTCACAGCAAAAAGCACTTTTTTTATAGTTGATTTTATCATTATATTCAGGTGATGAATAATTATAACTGGCTATAAGAGATTTTTTTCAAGTTCATATAGCGTTGTAGCGCTTCCAAATAATAATAATCCGCATAGTTAAGAGGAGTATCGATCTCAGATCCGTGTGGAAGTGAACCTACCGAATGAAGTAGAATATAACCCTGGTTTTCTCCTTTTTTAGCAAGATATTTATCTGAAGACAGGTTTTTGATAATTGTCTCTGCGTAATCGAAATATTTCTGACCGTCTTCAACCATTGTGCTCAGTTCGAACATTGCAGCTGCAGTTACAGCAGCAGCAGATGCATCACGTGGAGTCTCTTCTGATTCTGGAGCATCGAAATCCCAGTAAGGAATCAGGTCTTCAGTTTTAACGCGATTCATGATCAAAGATGCAACCTGTTCTGCGAAATCGCGGTAACCTGTGATCTGAGTTTCACGGTAGGCAGCAGTATATCCGTAGATAGCCCATGACTGGCCGCGAGCCCATGCTGAATCGTCGTTTTTACCCTGGAATGTACCTTTTGATTCAGGTGTTCCGTCGTTATTGTAGCTAACTACGTGATAAGATGATGCATCTTCACGGAAGTGGTGTTTCAACGTTGTGTTCGAGTGAACGATTGCAAGATCTTTGTATTTATCGTCGCCTGTATATTTGCTAGAATAGAACAACAGGTCAAGGTTCATCATATTGTCGATGATAACCGGGAAGTTCCATGATCCGAAATCCCAAGAGCGGATACATCCGATTTCAGGATTGAAACGCCAAGACAAGTTGTCTGCAGTTTCTACGATTACCGCAGGGATTGTATCGTTTGGAGCAAGACGCATCGCATTTCCGTAGCTACAGTAAACCATGAAGCCCAGGTCATGAGTTCCTCTGTAGTGGCGAAGCGGGTTCAATAGATTCGTATATTTAATCGCCTGTTCTTTTGCTGCCTCATCACCTGTCAGTTCGTAAGCATACCACAATGATCCCGGGAAGAAACCACTTGTCCAGTCGTAAATATCGCATAGACGGCGTTGGCCCAAACGGTGTGCAGGGATTTTGCGCAATGAATCAAGATACGCTTTGTCCGGACGCTGAAGTTGAGAGTCTAGGAAAGCAAGGTCGTGACCAACCCAGATTGAGCGGGGAAGTTTAGCTGAATCAGCAATTTCTTCCGCAGTTAGTTTCAACTGGTAAGTCGCTACATCCAGACTGTTCTTAATCCAGCTGTAATCTTCTTTCTTTTCTTGTCCGCAAGATGCAAATGCAATCGAAGCGGCCGAGCATAAATACAGGAGCCCCTTTTTCATAAAATATTTAAGTTATAAGTTAGCAATTGATTTCTGTTTTGCTTTGCGACAAATATATCCAACTGCTAACTTATACTCATTTGTATATGTTGAAACGAATAAAGGGCAAGTATAATTGCTATTACTTTTGTTGAAATTAATAGCAGTTTTGTTATCCTCGACGATTTTTGATGTATTCGGTAGGCAAATATCCGAAGTATTTCTTGAAGCTGGTAGCAAAATAGGAAGGGGTATTAAACCCGACCATCGTACTAACTTCGGCTACGGTATATCGCCCATCTTCAAGTAATTCACATGCTTTTTTGAATCGTATTTTGCGAATAAACTCAATCGTTGACTCTCCTGTAATGGCTTTTAACTTCAAATGCAGGTTTGAACGGCTCATGTTCATGTCTTTGGCAAAGTCGTCAGCACTGAATTCGATGTTGTCGATGTTTTTAGTAACGATATCCATCGCTTTCTTCAGTAATTCTTCGTCCATCGCATTGAAAGAAATCTTTTGAGGTTCGATCTCAAGCGACTTCGAATAATGCTCGAATATCCGGTGACGAGTTCGCAGCTGGTTCTGAATTTTCATATTCAGAATAGTCATTGAAAATGGTTTGGCAATGTAGTCATCCGCGCCCACCTGCAAAGCATCAAGCTGATCTTTGATGTCTGTTTTGGCCGATAGAATCACTACCGGAATATGGCATGTTCTGATGTTCTGCTTTATTGCTTTTGTCAGTTTAACTCCGTCCATAACAGGCATCATTACATCGGTAAGAATGATATCTACGTTTTGTTCTTTAGCCAACTCAAGCGCTTCTTCTCCGTTTGCGGCCACGTGAATATCGAAGTTGATGCCTAAGCCATCGCGCAGATAGTTGCGTATCTCTTCGTTATCCTCCACGATCAACAAAGTTCCTTTTTTTGCACCTCCGGTATTTTGTTGTCCAACAAGAGATGCTTCCTCATTCAATAATAAGAAGTCATTTGATGGGTTTACCGAAGTATTTTTAATGTCTCTGTTATCAAATTCGTCAACTACCTCTCCGTCTTTATAAGCGTTCGTGTTTTGAGGAATCATGATTGTGAAGCAACTTCCCTCATTGTTCATGCTTTGAAGAGTCACTTCGGCATGATGCAATTCTGTCAGTTTTTTTATCAGAGACAGACCGATTCCGGTACCGCTACTCATCTGTTCGGTTTCTACCTGATAGAACCGTTCGAATATTTTTTTCTGTTTTTCTTCAGAAATACCAATTCCTGTATCTTTTACTTCAAGAATTAGCTTTTGGGAAGCCGCCCTAAGATTTACATCAATTTGTTTTCCTTCTGGCGTGAATTTGAATGCATTAGAAAGTAAATTGTTTATGATTAATTCGATGTAATTCGAATCTGCCCAAAACAACTGGTCTTCAATTTCAGAAGTAAACGTATAATTGATCTGTTTATTTCGTGCTAATTTCTCATATGCAATGAATTGTTCCTTAACAAGATTGTGAATATCTGTTTTTCTCACTTTTAGTTCGAAAACGCCCAATTCAGCCCGTCGATAGTCCATCAGTTGGTTTACGATGCGTAATAACCGATTTGCATTTCGATTGGCATGTTCGAGTTGATTACGGGTCCAGCGATCGGTCGTACGTTGTATAACTTCTTGTAGAGGAGCGATAATCAACGTTAGCGGTGTACGCAATTCGTGCGACATATTGATGAAGAATCGCATCTTCATCTGGTTGAGTTCTTCCGTACGCTCTTGCTTCATTCGTTCAATCTGAATTTTAGCCTTCATGCTTTTTTGTATCCAGAAATATCTGAAAATGAATATGATCAATAAGATGGCGGCCAGAATGAACAAGGTTATAGCCCAGGTCGTTTCATACCAGACGGGAAGAATTGTTATTGTAAGGCTGGTTGGAGACTCATTCCACCGGCCGTCGTTATTGGCTGCTTTCACCTGAAATACATATTTTCCGGCTGGCAGATTCGAATAGGAAACCTGATGTACTTCTCCCGAATAATACCAGTTGTCATCATATCCTTTCAGTCTGTACGCAAATTGGTTGTGTTGCCCGGAGATGTAGTTTGATACGACAAAATGCAATGTGAAGGCTGATTGGGCCGCCTTTAAAGTGATTGCGTCGGTCAGATGAATACTTTTCTCAAGAATTCCTGTTTCATCCCCTGGTTTTACTACTTTATTGAATAAACGTAGCCGTGTGATAACCGGTGCTGGCATATGCGGATTGTCCATCAGAAGTTCAGGTCGAAATACGGTGATTCCGTTGATTCCTCCAAAATACATGTCGCCCATAGACGAACGCAAATATGCATAATTGTTGAACTCATTACTTTGTAATCTGTCGACAACCGTGAAGTTTTTGATTTTTCCGGTTTCGGTCACCAGGCATGTCAATCCTTTATTGGAGCTGATCCATAGTCGACCGAATGTATCTTCCAGGATACCATGAATGGTATTGTTCGGTAAGCCTGTCTTTGTCGTGTAGGAAACAATCTGTTTTTTTGCTTCATGAATTCCGAACAGACCTTCGCGGGTTCCTATCCAGAGATCTCCTTTTTTGTTTTCTGTAATACAGTTGATATAAGCGTTTTCAAAGACAGAATCAATCCATTTGTAATCTGCTTTTTCAAGTCTTTTATCACTGATGTTATATAAATGCAATCCTTTGTCCGTACCTACCCACAAACGATCTTTTTTATCCTGATAAAGAGACATGATAAATCGACCACGCGTATCGGCGAGTGGAGCTGAAAATTCATTTGATCGGATGTTGTACAATTGTAGCCCATTTAATGATCCGATCCATAATTCATTGTCGTTTAATGGGATAATTGCATAGATGTTGTTGTCTGCTAAATCGCTGTTCGTTTTAAGCAGGTGCTGGGTTTTATTCGTTTTTCTGTTTAATACAGTCAGTCCTCCTGCATGAGTGCCGATAAATACCTGATCGTTTACTTTGTCTATATATACGGCTTTTACATTATTGGATAGCAATTCAGAATTCGGGCCTGATTGCATTTTATAATGAGTGAATTGCTGTGTGCGCGTGTTCAGCTTGTTAAGGCCGCCGTCATTCGTTCCGATCCATAAGTCGTTATTTTCGTCTTCTTGTATGCAACTGATGATATTGTTGCTTAATGAATTATTCGAAGGAGTTTGACGAATAATACGGAAACGGTTTTTTAGCGGATGATAATAATTCAGACCTCCGAAATAGGTTCCCAACCACATTCCTCCTTGTGAGTCATGAAAAATCGAACGGATCGAATTTTGAGACAGGCTTGTTTCGTCAAGAAGGTCATGACTGTATTTTGCAAATGAATCAGTTGATTCGTGATAAATATTCAGGTCATTGAATGTACCGATCCAAAGTCTGTTTTGTGCATCCAGCTCAAGGGAGCGGATAAAGTCGGAGCTGATAGACCGATTATCCGAAGTGTTGTGGCGGTATCTTTTAATATGCTCATTTCGCGGATTGATAAGAAAGAGTCCTGCTCCTTCTGTAGCGACCCATAGTCTCGAACTGGTTTGCTTGAGAATGCTCTGAATCCGCACGTTCTCCAATGAGGAGTGATAGGGTTTGAAGGTTTTTTGGTGTACATGATACTGAAAAAGCCCTTTTTCAGTTCCGATAAAAATATTATCGTCCCAACGAAGCATGCTCACCGCACGGACGTTCTGCATGTTTTCATTCAGAATATTTTCGATGGTTTTTCCTTTGGAGAGATTGAAAACCGTGATTCCCCGGTCTGTTCCGACCAGAAAGTGATCTTCATCAAGTTCGATAAAACTAAGTGCCTCAGCCGATGCCCCTTTAATGGTCAGATCGTAATTTTCAAAATAATCTTTTTCTTCATTATAGCGGGATAGACCGGCTTGCGTGCCGATCCATAAAATGCCGTTTTTATCCGTTTTGATTATTCTGGCAACGTTACTGCCGATACTTGTCGTGTCTGTTGCCTCATGACGATAAATTTTAAAGTTATATCCGTCATATTTATTCAGCCCGTCAACTGTAGCGAACCACATATTTCCGGTTTTATCCTGAGCGATTGAAAAGATGGTGCTTTGGGATAGACCGTCATTGATGGATAGTCTGGAAAAATTAATTTCCTGTGATGAACAAGGAAGACTGGAAACCAAAAATAATGCACAACAAAATAGCGTGAAGATGATTGAGTTATATTTCATGCGGCTAAAATAGGTTAATCGCAAAAATTAATTGATGATGTAAAATTTCAGGTTTCAAAGATAGCAATTTCTTTTCGTGCCACTTTCTGAAAAACTGTTGCATTTAATCAATAAACTAATAAGAAAAATCCCTTCTGCTTGTCGCTTAGACAAACAGAAGGGATTAGTAACTTATTGTAAATAAGCAGGTATTATTGCTTGATAACAGTGATTGTATTTACAGTTCCATCAATGGCGGTTAATTGAGTAATATAGCTTCCTGCTGAAAGATGAGCGATAGAAACCGTTTCAGAAGGGTATTTTACTTCCAGAACTTTGTTGCCCGTTAATGCGAAAATTTCAATTTTAGCGGTGCTGCCGGCACCAATGATGTTTAATACATCTTTAGCCGGGTTTGGATAAACACCGGTTTGCGTGGTAATCGTTGTGTTTTCGATTGAAGTTGAAACGGCACTTTCTGTTACTTTGAATTTTGTTACGCGCATCTTAGCCTGACCGGTTCCGGCAGCTTTGTCGGTTCTGTCAGCTTTTAAAGCAAGCGTTACTTTTTCGTTTGTAATCAGAGATAACGTAACTCCTGTCGAATCGAGTTTAGCTTCAGCAAGACCAGCTTGCGTATCAGTAATCAAATCTTTTTTGATCGAATGCCAATTTGCTGATGCAACATCACCATTGTAATCGGTAGAGTATAATAACTCCAGATTAGATGTGCGGTTCTCTGCTTTTTCAAGACCTGCTTTCAATGAAATGTGTTTATCTGTATTTTGCGAGAAATCAAATGCCGGTGAAATCAACCATGAAATATAGTGAGATTCCTGAGATGCATCAACGAATTCCATCGTGTTCGCGATTGCTGCTCCTTTAGAGATTGCAATGTAAAACGGACGATTTCCTGAAGTAGTAACAGATTCCCAACCACCTAAATCATAAGTCGAATGATCAGAAGTTGGTTTTCCTTTATCGGTGTCCTGTTCGATTCCACCTGTTTTGTATTTCCAATCTGCCTGATGAAGGGTTGTTTCCTGAGCATTCATCAACATGGTTGATGTCAAAAGAATAGAAGATAGTAATAGTTTTGCTTTCATAGAAAAATAATTTTTCAAGGTTATTTAATAGAGATATTGTTCAGATTGATGTTTTGTTTGATACGTTCAGTATATGTCCAGCGTACGAAACGAGCATTCTTATTCAGTTTGCAAGAGAACTTACTGTCGATGGTAATGTCTTTGTCTTTGAATCCATTTAGTTTTTCCCATTTCACACCGTCGGCTGACGTTTCAACAGCAAAGCTGCCATCGAATTTGTCGCCCGCTTTTCCTACTGCGTTCAAATCGAAAGAAACCTCTTTCGCTTCTCCTTCAAATGCGGCAGTAAACGTAACGTTGCTATTCCCAAAGCGGATAACAGTCGGTTTTGATTCGTCAGTGCCCTGGTTTACCCAACCTTTTGTTTCAGAAGTCCAGATTGCAGGTGTGGTTTTAGAGAATTCGATTTCAAGAGGAAGTGAAGCCGGAGCCAGTTTTTTTACTTCGATAACCCATTCTTTGCTCGTACCGTCGTTTTTATTGATAGTTACTTCCTGTGGTTTTGAAAAGTCTGCCGTAATGGTACCATCCATAGAGCAGTCGCTTAATAGTTTGTATTTGAAGTCGATGTTTTTAAGATCGGTATCAGCCCCGACAATGACTTCTACTTTTGATGGTTTGTTTTTGATGTTCTTGATTGAACCTTTTACACCGTTGGCTGTAAAACGTGCAAATCCCTGTGCTGATGCATTCATGGTCAATGTGCACGCAAAAGCAAATAGAATTAATTTGGATGTTTTCATAACGTTGTTGTTTGAAATGAATTAAATAATAAATCGATTGATAAATTGGTTGCCCGGAAACGAAGATAGATTTATGAGTAGTTCGGTTCTCGTAGATTTGTTTTGGTTATTCCTGATAATGATTTTTGATTGTCAATTTTGTTCAAAACAATATTGTAAATGTTTAATTATGTTTTAAGTGATTGCTGTTAAGGTTATTTCAGTGAAGTTGAACCGACTTTCTGTCTGTGTCAATTGTCTTTTTTCGCATCTCTGGTTGAGCTAACGGGAGCACTGCTTACTGGATAATAAATTTGTGCGGAGTGGTGTTGAATTTTCTGCCGACTTAAGTTCGCGTCTCTCCCCGAGGGATGGACTGGATCTCGGGGAGAGACGGACTGGATCTCGGGGAGGGATGGAGCGTCTCTCAATGAGATCCGGAATGTCTCTCCTTGAGAGACGGTATGTAATTCCTTGTGATATGGATTATCTCTCCCGGAAGGATGAATGTTTGGGGTGGTAATAAAATGATTCTCGGGTGGCGGAAAGTTATAGTTGTGGTATCTGAAGGCTTTTGAATAGCAAAATTGTCTTTTTGTTCATTCTTGTATGATTTTTCGACAAACGTCCGATTTAATTCTACAAATATTTCTGTTTGTTTTTGCGCTAAGACCTACTTTCGTGTCAAATCAAATTATATATAAATGAAATCGCCAAAACTCACCTAAAGCAGAGAGACCCAACATAAGGTATATAAATGGCGCTTTATACATTAATGTTAATAATCAAAATTATATATAAATGAAACACACACATTGCTTCTTCGCGTTGGCCGGATTATTCGGAATGACGCCATCCATGAAAGGACAACAAGAAATTTCGATTACCGAGCGTGTAAACGTACAATCTGATTCAGCGAGAGTGAATCAGATCATCGATGGAGAGTGGGTAGCGGTAGGGTCAAAAAAGCCTCATGCCATCGTTAAGGATTTCTCCGTATTGTTTCAGGGGAAGCCTTCCTATCGTTTCGAGTTGAAAGAAGATGATAATACGCTTGAGGGTTATGGTGCCGGTGAAACGAAAGGTCGTGCCGAGTTTTCGTATTGCTATGCTACGCACGCAGATTTTGCCGGAAGTACGACCGAAAAATACCAGACTGCACAAAAAAAGAAAACCGTTTATCATTACGGTAAAGGAATTTGCCCGCAAGGGTCGCAACGAAAATATACCTTTTCGGTTTACGTCCCATCTTCATTAAGCCCGGAGGTGTCCACAATTTTCGCTCAATGGCATGGGATGCCGGATCGGACATTGGCTTCTGATTCACAGGGAAATGTGAAAAAACTTTCGGATAAGGAATTTCTGGACTTGTATGAGCAGGTAATTTTCAAAAAAAACACAGCTCATGAGAAAGTTCCCGTTACTGATAAAGCCGGGAATCAGAAGAAAGTTAAGGATGGCAATCTGTTGTATAAGGCCGGAAAGAAAACTGGATGGTTGATAGAGCAAGGTGGGTATCCGCCAATGGCCTTCGGTTTCGCAAATGGATTTTTTTATATCAAAGCGAATTCGGATCGTAAATGGTTGACGGATAAAACAGATCGTTGTAATATCAATGTTACGACAGCTCAGATTATGAAACCGGCCAAGTCTGAATTCAAGGCAGCTACAATCGCATATAAAATGCCTTTCGATCAGTTTCCGAAAGATTGCTGGATTACGTTTGATATCGATGTGACCTGGTCAAAATATGGAGAAAAGGACGAGTCTGTCGTTGAGCCGGGTAAACTCGATGTTGTGATGAGTTATGAGAAAAACGGACAAAAAGTAGCTGATCATATCGTGGATAATCAGGAGATTCTTATCGGTCGAAATGACGAGGATGGATATTACTTTAAATTCGGGATTTATCGCGTAGGAAACAGTACCGTTCCCGTTCGCTACAACCTTGCCGGGTATAAAGAATTTTGATGATCGGACGCAAGTGTATTATGATTCCTCTGATTTAAATGTATAAACAGAGCGGAACATTGGGTTAATAAAAAGCTCCGGAAAAAGGATTTGAGTGTCAGTTCATATCCTTTTTCCGGAGTTTTTTTATTCAGTCTGAATTCAAATGCGATCGAGTACTTTTACGATTAATTGATTGATCGAGTCTTTGTAGTTGATATTTGCATTGTGTGCTACGCGATTCGCAATGATCGAACAAACGGTCATGGCGCGGTGTCCGAGCATAAGAGCCAGGCCAGCTAAAGCAGAGCTTTCCATTTCATAGTTTGTAACTTTTCTGCCATGGAATTCGAATGCTTCGATATTGCGGTTCAGATCGGGATTTGCAAGCGGCAGGCGTAATTCGCGTCCTTGCGGACCATAGAATCCGTTGGCAGAGATGGTTATACCCAGCACCATGTCTTCCAGAGCGATTCTTGCTACTAATTCCGGATTTGCATCCACAACATAGGGTGCGGCCGCTTGTTTTGGGTATCCTGTGTAATCGACAAACGCTTTTTCGAACTCAAGGTCACAGTATTTGTCGCGATCGGCATAAAAATTCAATACCCCGTCAAATCCAATCGAGCTTTGCGATACGACAAATGTACCTACCGGTACGAATGGTTGTAATCCGCCGGAAGTGCCGATTCTGACCAAATCCAATTTGGTTAATGTCGGTTTTACTTTTCTGGTTTCAAAATCTATATTCACTAAAGCATCAAGCTCGTTTACGACGATATCGATGTTGTCGGTTCCGATACCGTGAGAGATCGCTGTGATACGTTTCCCTTTGTATGTTCCGGTAATTGTATGGAATTCACGATTTGTGACATTTACTTCTTGTGTATCAAAGTGAGAAGCAACCAAATCCACACGAGCCGGATCACCTACCAAAATCACTTTTTCTGCCAGTTGTCCGGGTAGAAGATGTAAGTGAAAAATAGATCCGTCCGGATTGATAATCAGTTCTGAAGCAGGTATTTCCTTCATATGAAAAAATTTATAAAAAATAAATAAGCCCCATCGGCAATTCATGCGTAGGCATTGCAGAAGGGGCTTATAAAATTAAGTAATTTCTTTTTACAACGCATGCTAAATCTATAACATACTTTGAGGTATAACGGTTTTATTAGTTTTTTTATTTAATATTCGTTGTACCTGTCCCTGCGATCGAGTCGCGCATATCCGTATCAGCCTGCAGATTTTTCATTCGGTAGTAATCCATAATTCCCAGATTGCCGTTGCGGAAAGCTTCTGCTATGGCCTGAGGAACCTGAGTTTCAGCCTCGATTACTTTTGCGCGTGCTTCTTGTGCCAGTGCGATCATTTCCTGTTCGCGAGCGATGGCCATTGCTCTGCGCTCTTCGGCTTTGGCCTGTGCAATGTTTTTGTCTGCGTTTGCCTGATCAATCTGAAGTTCGGCTCCGATGTTTTTACCTATATCGATATCGGCGATATCAATAGACAGGATTTCGAATGCTGTTCCTGAATCAAGGCCTTTGCGTAGCACAAGTTTGGAGATTGAATCGGGGTTTTCCAATACGGATTTGTGAGAATCGGACGACCCGATTGAGGATACGATTCCCTCACCGACACGCGCAAGAATGGTGTCTTCCCCGGCTCCCCCTACAAGTTGGCGGATATTCGCTCTGACGGTTACGCGGGCTTTGGCAATAAGCTGGATACCATCTTTCGCAACAGCGATTACAGGCGGAGTATCGATCACTTTTGGGTTTACAGACATTTGAACGGCCTCAAATACATCTCGTCCGGCAAGATCGATGGCAGTAGCTTCTTTGAAGCTCAGGTCGATATTGGCCTTAGCTGCAGATACAAGTGCATGAACGACGCGTTCAATATGACCACCGGCAAGATAATGAGCCTCGAGTTCATCTCGTGTGATGTTGTTCAGTCCCGCTTTGTGGGCCTCGATCATCGCACGTACGATGATCTGGGGTGGTACGTGGCGTATGCGCATCAATCCCAACTGCAGGAGGGAGATGTGTACTCCCGATACTTTCGCCGATATCCATAATAATACCGGAACGAAATGGAAGAAAAGGAATAACAAGACGAGCGTTATCCCTAATAAAACTAATGATTCTACCATGTTTTTCAGTGTTAGTTAGCTGTTTTTCTGACAATTATTTTTGTGGCTTCGCGACGGACAACTCTAACGGGTTGATTGACGTCGATAAATCCTTCTTCAGATTTTGCTTCTGTCTTCTCATTGTTAATCAAAACACTCCCCATCGGGTTGAGAATCGAAATTGTGATTCCGGCATCTCCGACCTGAATATTTCGGTCGATTTCATTGGGAGCCGTGGAGTCGATCTCTTTGTGTAATGACATTTTGTTTAGCATTTTACTCTTGATGAATTTATAAATACTAAAGATTAATGTGAGAATACAGAATAGCAGGATGATATTACCCCATAAGGGGCCGGCCTGTTCGTATGCATACCATACGGAACCTCCCATAAAGGCGATACCGGCTAAGCCGGCAAAACCGAAGCCAGGAATCAGGAATACCTCCAGGATAACCAGTCCGATTCCGAATAAGGCTAATACAAGGATGATAATAATGTCTAAGACCATATTAAGTATGAATGTGATGTTTACGGATGATCTTTTGAAATCTCATTTATCTGCGTTGACGAAGATAGTTTATCTCTGCGTTTCTGGCTTCTGTTTCTGCATCGGAAATTTGTTTTTGTAATCCTTCTGTTTTGGATTCAAGCTGTAAAATCTTTGATTTTATTTTATTGCGAGTAGCTGTATTTCCGAAAGCCCACTGTTTTCGGAGTTCTTCCAGTGTATTTTGGTCATTTACCGAAATTTGCCGGGTACTCAGGACTTTTTCATAGATTTTTCGTGCTTGTGGATTTTCAAAATCATCCAGATTGTAATAGATGATCTTATCGTTTATTACAAATACAAATTCGCCTTTTTGTTTTGAGAAATCCGTCTCCATGTTGTAAATCGAATTCAACAGCTTTTCATAACTGGCATTTTCCGGCCAGGTTGATTGGATAGAATTGATTCGGGCACGATCACGTAATTCCTGTGGAGACAGATTCTGATAGTAGCTTTTTTGACCAAAATTCGGAATAAACAAATAAATGATCACTTTGTCTTCCGGTTGATAGCGGTCAGAGGCAAACCATCCAACCTGATTTCCTTCGTCAACGGCTAATAAGTAGTCGTTGTATGGTGAATTAAACGGCATAGGTAGCCGCTCGGGAGTGAAATAAGATCCATTTGAAACATTATATTTTGTAACATATAAATCATATCCTCCCATTGTTGGTTCCTGATCAGAAGCGAAATAGATTGTTGTTCCATCAGTCAGCACAAATGGGAAATTTTCATTGGCTGCTGTATTGATATTATCCGGAAAGGCTACCGGTTCACTCCAGCTATTCCCATGTAACTTGCTGCTCTCGTAAAGATCGAAGCTGTTTTCGCTGTTTTTGCGGCTGAGGATCCGTTTGTCACCTCGCTGTGATTCGAATATTATCCCGCCTTCTTCTGGAACAGCATTGGCCAGCATCTGATAATCGATGAAGCGTCCTGATTCCTGACCGAGTTTGTAGTATTGGAAAAATTTACTTTTATCTACAATCATACTGTCGATAAAGACGACTTCTTCAACCCGCGATAAAGCTTTTTGACAAAATTCAGCCTGTTCAATCAAAGAATCCATGCGAGCGGTTTCGAGTGGATTTTTTTTGACTGTCAATTTGTACTTTTCAAAGTTGGCGATTGCATCTTCAAACCGGTATTCCTTAATATATAGACTGCCCAATAGAGGATAAGCTCCGGCAATACGGCGTTTGGCGGCTATTGCCAGATATTTTTCGGCTTCCTGATAGTTGCCGGTTTCGTAAAGAGCCTCTCCATACCATTTGTTTACATCAGCTCGCGAACCATACTGAGTGATCAATGAACTGAATGCCTGTACTGCTGCCGGGTAATCTTTTTTCTGAATCATTTCTCGAGCCTGATCGAGTGTCTGCGCTTTCATTGGGAGAAAGAAAGCTCCGGCACACAGGGTGCTAGTAATAACTTTTCGTGGATGAAAATATGATAACGTGAGGTTCATAGCTCTTGAAAAATTTAATTATCTCTATGTACAAAGCTAATAAATATTTTTTATCTATATAATCTATTTACTAACACATATCATATCTGCTATTTAATCTATCCTTTTGGATTGGTTATTCGCCTCGAATTGTAATTTATAGATTAAAATGGAAAATTACTGAAGTCAAAATGGATATATATTTCGGAATATAGGTTAATTTAGCGCCGAATTAACACAAAATACTTATGAGCGGATTTTTTGGATGTGTCTCCAGAATTGAATGTGTCAATGATGTTTTTTACGGAACGGATTATCATTCGCATTTGGGGACAAAACGAGCCGGGATGGCGTTTTACGACGGAACCGACTTTATACGGTCCATACACAGTCTGGAAAGTTCTTATTTCCGGAATAAATTTGAATCAGAATTGCCTCGCTTCGGAGAGTCGACACTTGGTATCGGAGTGATTAGTGATATGGAATCACAACCGGTAACGGTAATATCCCATTTGGGGCGTTTCGCAGTCGTTGTAGTTGGCCGTATTGATAATCTGATTGAGATTCAATCGAAATTCCTGAAAGAGAAGGCTCATTTTGCCGAACTATCCGGAGCCGCAATCAACCAGACGGAGATGGTGGCCATGTTGATTAATCAGGGGGAAACTTTTAAGGATGGTATCGATCTGGTTTATAAAACAATAAAAGGATCCTGTTCTTTTCTGATACTTACCGATACTGGGATTTATGCTTGCCGCGATAAGTTCGGACGTACACCGATAGTACTGGGTAAAAACGAATTCGGTTATGTAGCCGCCAGTGAGAGTTCTTCTTTTACAAATTTGGGGTATCGTATTGTCCGTGATTTAGGACCGGGTGAAGCGTTGCATATAACCAAAGACGGATTGACGCAGGTGACTGCACCGGGATGTCGTAAGCAGGTTTGTTCTTTCCTTTGGATTTATTACGGATATCCATCTTCTAACTATGAAGGTATTAACGTAGAGGATGCGCGTTACCGATGCGGAGCGGCAATTGCAGAGCGGGATTCTGTTGAAATAGATTATGTTGCCGGTATACCAGACTCAGGTGTCGGACATGCTATCGGCTATTCGAACGCACGTGCAATCCCATATAAAAGACCTTTTGTAAAATATACTCCTACGTGGCCTCGAAGCTTTATGCCACAGAACCAGAAAATGCGTGATCTGGTTGCCAAAATGAAACTGATACCAAATGAAGCCTTTACACGCGATTCGCGAATCCTTTTCCTTGATGATTCCATCGTGCGAGGTACTCAGTTAAAAGACAATGTTGTCAAACTACGCGAAAGCGGAGTGAAAGAAGTGCATATGCGTATCGCATGTCCTCCATTAGTTTATCCTTGTACATTCCTGAATTTTTCTTCTTCCCGTTCGACATTCGACCTGTTCACCCGCCGTGTGATTCGGGATCTTGAAGGTACGTCAGATCTGACCCCCGAAATTCTGGCTCCCTATTCAGATCCGGATTCTGAGAAATATCAGCAGATGATCAATGTGATGGCACAACACCTGCAATTGGATACATTGAAGTTTCAACGTCTTGATGATTTGGTTCAGGCAATCGGATTGCCTAAGGAAGAGCTTTGTACACATTGCTGGGATAATTCCAGTTATACCGAATAAGTTTGATGAGATTACCGGAGCACCGGCGAACTCATCATAGGGGTCGGTTCTTCTGATGATATTTCGTTAGAATATACAAATAAGCCGGTTTTGAATACGTATGATTCAAAACCGGCTTTTATGCTTGCCTGAAGAGATAATATTGTTCTCGGCAGGATGTAAGAATATCGTTGATACCCGAAATTTCGTTTCCCGATTTATTTTTTCAGAAAACAAGTTTTCAGGACGATTGAACTACCGTCGATTTTGCAATCAACGTGTTCTGGATCTTCAGTCAGACGGATGCTTTTTACTTTAGTTCCGCGTTTGATAACCATTGATGATCCTTTTACTTTCAGGTCCTTAATTACTGTAACCGAATCTCCGTCCATTAGTTCCGCTCCATTGCTGTCTTTCGGAACAGAAGCAGTTTCGTTTTCACCTTCTTCTCCGGCCGTCCATTCATACCCACAATCCGGACACACATTCAATACTCCGTCGAAGTATGTGTTGTCCATCTTACACTTAGGGCAGTCTAAGATTTCACTCATAATAAATAGCTGTTATTTGATTATTGGGTGCAAAGGTAGTTAAAAATAGGGGTTTGGCGGGTGTTTTTTAAGAATCTTTGCTAAAGCTTGTCCTACAATAGCGGCTTGTTTTATCTCATAAACAAAAAGATACTTCTATTTTTGCACTTTTGATCGTTTATTCAATTCGGTATGGAAAATCCTTTGCCGGATTGTTTATACTATGAGATTTTATCTTTTAGCGTTTTATGATGACATTTGAAGATTTTCAGCTTCACCCTTCTTTATTGAAGTCATTGGTGGAAAATAAATTTAATTCTCCGACACCGGTTCAGGCACAGACTTTGCCTCCGGCTTTGGCGGGCAAAGATATATTGGGTATAGCGCAAACGGGAACCGGGAAAACTGCGGCTTATCTGGTGCCTGTTATTCAACGGCTTTATTCTCACAAAGAGGAAGGAATGTGCGAGAAGGCTCTGATTTTAGTTCCTACACGGGAGCTTGTGCAACAAGTGGGAGAGATGTTTGATAAAATTACCGGCGATACAAAATTGCGGATGCAATTGATATATGGTGGAGTGCCTGTTGAGGAGCAAATCGAAGCATTGGCTTCAGATCCGGATGTGCTGATTGCAACGCCGGGTCGTCTTCTTGATTTGCTCAGACGAAAGGCGTTTTCTCTCGATTCGGTTCATTTTTTTATTTTGGATGAAGCGGACCGGATGTTGGATCTTGGTTTTGCAGAGGATCTTAAAACGATCGTATCCGGTTTGCCATCACAACGTCAGTCGATGTTGTTTTCGGCAACGATGCTTCCTGATGTGGCAGCTTTGGCCCAAAATCTACTTTCAGAACCTGAAACTATTTCCGTTGTGCCGGAATCGATGGATACAAGCCTGATTCAACAAAAAGTTTATTACATTGAAAAACAGAATAAGGCGAATCTGCTTATTGACTTTTTGCGTAAACCGGAAGTGAAATCTGCGATTGTTTTCACGAAAACCCGAAAAGGCGCGGATATGCTCCACATCGCCTTACAGGATGTCGGGATTGAATCTGACCGACTTCATTCTGATCGCTCGCAGCATGCCCGTGATACAATTCTTCAGGCTGTTCGGGATCAAAAATTACCGGTATTGATTGCTACCGACATTGCTGCCAGGGGGATTGATGTAGCTCATCTGACCCATGTTTTCAATTTTGAGCTTCCACAAGCCGCAGAGACTTATATTCATCGCATCGGAAGGACCGGCAGAGCCGGGAAAGATGGGGTTGCTATTTCTTTTTGCGAACCAGAAGAAAAGGCTATGCTGGGCGAGATTCAAAAGCTGATGAAGCAAACCATTCCGGTAGTTGAAAACCATACTTATGCCACTCTTTCTTTAAAGAAGGCACTATTGGGAGCAGATGAAAAAATTGCCGGAAAAGCGGCAAAAAAGAAGTCTTATATGGGAAGTAAAGCGAATGGTGATTATTTTCGTCGACAGAAAATGGCCAAAAAGAAACAAAAGTGATCTTTCCGGGTCCTATTGTCCGGTTTAAAGATTATCATTAATATAACAGATCGGATTTTTATAACGATATAATATCCCAAAGAAGACAGCCATTATTGAAACATATTTTGTTTCAATAATGGCGGTCTTCTTTTCCCGGCTTTTTTATCTTACAACAACACGTGTCGCTTTTTCCCGGATTCGGATAAGATAAATTCCTTTTGGAAGCGGAATGAATTTATTCGATATATCGGATTTGATTGAATGAATCAATTGTCCTGATATGTTGTAAACATATATTCCTTGTGTCGCTCCTTCGCCAAGCAAAATACCCCCATCTGTTCCAGTGACAATCGGTTTTTCCTGTTGGCTGTTTTCAATGCCGTTTATCACTTGAAAATCGCTGATGCGGATGTTGTCGATATTGATACTACCTGAAGAGCCGTCTGCTTTGGAAATCCGGATTCGACCTCTTCCGGGCTGATTAATAAAATAACGATATTCGGACATGCCAGCGGTCGTGACATTATTTCCCCTCTTGACGGATTCGTTTAATTTTACCGGAATCCAATCAGTACCTGCATTCAAAGAATAATGAACGGAAAAAGACAACGACATCGCTTTATCTCCTTCATAGTTTCCTGCCCAAAAACGGATTTCGCCCAATCCGTTTTCTTTATCGGAAATAAGTTCAAGAAATCCATTCTCTCCACTTGTTCCCTCTGTTTTACGTAAACGAGCAGCACCGTAGTCCCATTTTGTATCATCTCCCGAAGTTCCGTGAGTACCTCCCTTTAATTTCCATTTCCCCGTCTCTCCCGTATAAATGCCGCCGGTATAAGTTGAAGAAGAACTTGATGGGGTATATGTTTTTTCATCCATCGATTCGAAGAAGTTCCAATTCATCGCTTCATTCTGATCGGTTGAAAATTGATCGAAATAGAATGTGGAAATCGATTTTACACCGGGTCGATTATTGTAGCTCCTTAATAAACCGCATACCGTAATTTTCTTTTTCCAATATTGAGAATTTACATCCAATGCATATTCGTCAATGTTGCCTGATGCCGGATACTGAAGTGTCATACACTTTTTGATATCGATTTCTTCCGCAGTATCGGCGATAAGATAAGTGATACTTCCCTGAAAAGGAGGAGCCATATCATAGAAGAATTTATTGTTGCTATAATTGTGGAATTCCCCTACAACATAGCCGGAAACCCAATATTGTTGGTTCGAAGAGTCGTTTTTGATCAATCCTTCAGAAACGGTAAGCGGTTGATTTTCACTTCCTGCCTGAGCCAGGAGGTAAGATCCGCCAAAGCCGGAAAGGAGGGCTGTCAATAAAAATGATTTTAAAGAGTAGATGTGTTTCATAAATCTGGTTGTAATTGAAATATTATATCATTAGAATCTGTTGGGTCTATCTCAACAGGCTGCTATAAAAACGAGACGTCCGGTGTCCGGACGTCTCGTTTTCAATAAATATCTTATGCTAAAGGTTACTTGAGGTTTTCGTCGATTACATCGATTTTCTTTGCGATAACCTGCATATCTTCTTTGATTTTTTCAATCTTACGTTCCATTTCTTTTACCAGAACATTGCCCGATTTAGAAGAAGATGTCAAAAAGCCGACATTGTTTTCATATGTTTTCAATTCGGTTTTCAGATGTTCGAAAGCTCTCATCAGCTTTTCTCTTTCGTGGTAAAGGGCATTTTGTGACTGATTTCCATCAGCCAGTTTTTCCATTGAAGCCGTGAAATTTTCAATCTGAGCCTTTCTTCCTTGTTTATTGAATCGCTGGAAGAGCTGATCTAATAATCCCTGATATTCTTTGTATATTTTATCTTTTTCTTTAAAAGGTACATGCCCGATATTTTTCCATTGCGACATGATATCCTGCAAATCTTTGAATTGACTCTCTTTGTTCTCAATCATCAGCTGAAGTTTCTGGATAAGCTCTTTTTTTGCATCCAGATTATTTTGTTCAGCAGAACGCGAATTTGAAGAATGTTTTTCTTTTTGTTCAAAGAAATAATCACATGCAGAGATAAATCGTTTCCATAAGATATCTGAATGCTTTCTGGCTACAGGACCTATTTTCTTCCATTCTTTTTGTAGTGCAATCAGAAGATCAGTGGTATGTTTCCAGTCAGTGCTGTCTTTGAGAGCTTCAGCTTTTTCGCATAAAACCCGTTTTTGTTCAAGGTTTACTGATAGCTGATCCTTCATGTTTTGGAAGTACTCCGATTTTACGGCAAAGAAATTATCGCATGCTTTTCGGAAACGTTCAAAAAGCAGGTTGTTGATTTTTTTAGATGCAAAGCCTGTTTTTTTCCACTCATTCTGGAATTCGATAACCTCTTTGGTTTTAGTTTCCCAAGCCTGAAATGATTTCAATTCATCCAATTGGATGTCTTCGATCTTTTTGCAAAGTTCTTCTTTTCGTTGTTCGTTTTCTGCTTCGGTTTCTTTGATATTTTCAAAGAATTGTTGATGACGTTTGTTGATTGTCGTTGAAGCATCTTTGAAACGATTCCATAATTCTTCGCGCAAATTAGCGGCTACAGGACCAGTCTGTCTCCATTCTTCATGAAGTTCCTGTAAGCGGCGGAAGGCAGCAACAATATCTTCGCTTTGAGCTAACGCTTCTGCTTCTGTACAAATAGCTTCTTTGTGATCCTGATTTTTTTTGAAATCGTAATCCCGTAATTCCTTATTTATCTTCAATAAATCATAGAAACTTTCAGTGTATTTCTGGAAGTTTTTCCACGTATCATTGATTGCGGAAGCAGGGATGTCAGTTATTTCGCGGAATTTTTTTGATAGTTCCTGAAACTCGGCGTAAAATTTATTGA
>JBOFCW010000140.1:0-10806 GCA_051646395.1 Bacteroidales bacterium | reverse complement strand
ACTTCTCCTTTCAGATCCGACACCCTACTCGAATAGACTTTTTCAGGTAGAAACTCCTTGAAATTACTGTCAAAATCATTGCAACTGACGAATAAACCGCAGATACCCATCAACAGGGCATTTATATATTTTGAAACATTCATAATTTATGCTCTGTTAAAAATTAAAATCAGATTCTTCCAATCCATATAAAGTAATCTCCGAAGTACAACCGGCCTTACCATTATTCGTAAACGGAGTGATTCCGCGGTATTCAAGATACCTGAACGATTCTGTATATTTCGGATTTTCATCATCCACATTAAACAAATGCCCGGCTTTACCTTCTTCATTTGCAACTGCATCACTTCCGGGCTTTTCGATTGTCGCGTTCCTGGCCAACGTCCAGTTTTGCTTATCCGAACTGATCCATAATTCAAATGTTTTTACGTTTTCTCCTTTATAATAAGTGTTACCGCTGTAATGGCGTTGCCAAACCCTGAAGCGGCTCACTTTTACAGTTCTTCCCAAATCGATAAAATAGGAAAAAGGATATCCGTAAGGTCCGGTATGAAAATAATTCATATTCTTCAACAAATCGTCGTCGATAATATCATCCCAGAATTTCTCGATCCGACCCTCATATTTTGCCAAAGGAGCATTTTCCTTTCCTGCGGGCAATTCCTGATCCGGCAAAACAGCCCAGCCTTGTTTATCCAAAGCGTAATCAAAATACGGAGTGATTTTTCCGAGATATACTTTTTCCGATTCGTTTCCATAATCATCTCTCACCGAACCATAAAATTCATACTCTTCACTTTCCAGATCCAGAACATCCAATCGTCCTTGTTCTGAAAGCGATTTATCGATAATTTTTATCTCTTTTCCTCCCACATCAAAGGTGATGATGATGTTGATCATTTCTTTGGTTACATTTTCCCATTTACAGATCATCGACGAAAATCCGGGTTGAATCGAAAGCGTATTCAGAATTGTCTCAATCGAACTCGATAGCGGCTTCACAACCTCGTAGATCGGTTGCGATTCGGATCCGTCCCGATAAACACAATTCAATTTAATCTCATAATCCTTCACCTGAGCTAATCCTTTGATAAACAGCGTATCCTTATATAGCGATGCGGTTTGCACAAGTTTCACCTCCGGATTTACTTCATACTCTGCTTTTAAATACAGAAATTCAGAAGACTCAGGTTGTTTGTAAACAAAATATCCGCCACCGATAGTGGGTGTAAAGACAAGATCCGTCAATTCACCTTTTAAAAAATACTGTGGTTCTTTATCCTCCTTACAGGAAAGAATCAAAAGAAAACCGAACAGTAGCAATAGTATATTATTGTTCTTCATTTGTATATCATTAATTTTAAGAATTCTTATTTACCAGCCGACATTTTGAATCAGATTCGGATTCGTATTCAACTCATTCGTTGAAATCGGGAACAAATAATCACGTGGTGTTTCCCATTTACGCTCCTGCAAAGGTTTGGTCACATAGAACAGGTCTTCCGCCGTCTGTGTTTCATCCCATCCGATAGCTGGCTCCAGATAAAACTCATCGGCTCTTTTCCATCTTCGGATATCATTGTATTGATGACCCTCAAAAGAGAGTTCTATCATTCTTTCCTGGTGGATAATCTCCCTTAACCCATCCTGTGTCGTATGTTTGCCGACAGAACGAGCCAGAGATGGGTCACTCCATACATCCTCGATGTTTCGTAATCCGGCTCTGTTTCGTATTTTATTCAACTGAGAATAGACTTCCTGAGAAGGACCATCATACTCGTTACACGCCTCCGCATACATCAGATATAAATCGGCCAATCGCAGCAACGGCCACGGATAAGTAACCACACGGTGAAAATAAGTATTCTCCGTTTCCGGATGCACTATTTTTTTACAGGCCGTGCAGCTTTGATATCTGTCGGGTTTCACATAACCACCCGGAATCCCGTTCTTGCGGGTATTCATCAACAACTTCGTATTATGTGTCCGCCAGATCGAATTATCAGTCGCTATCCACGCATAAAAACGGGGTTCCCGGTCGAGGTGTATCTTCACGGTCCGTTTGCCGTTGCCTTGTTGCATTAATCCCAAATGATAATTATCTTCCGGAATATCGCCGATAGCCATCGAATTGGCAAAATCGTATGTTAGATCCTCTTCGATCGGCAGTCCGTTTTTTGAATAATACAAATTCAGCATCGTGTTATTTACCCCCAGCCACTGATAGGAAAATTTACCTTCATTCGGCAGCTCTACCGAACGCGTTTGGGCTGCATGCTGCAACGTCGCTCCCGAAATTGCATAAGAAACATTCGATCTTCCCCAGATCAGCTCTTCGTTCCACGGATCTACAAATGAATATTTCAAGTCATAAACGGTTTTTAGGATCTCCGATTTTTCTACATCTTCCTGATCATATTCCCGGAATGGTTTTTGATAGTGATAAAGCGTAATTCCACTTTCTTCCGCGATATTGATCGCTTCTTTTAAGGCATCCTTTGCCCGCTTCCACAATTCAGGATCGTAATCCATCGGAAAAAGCGGCTCTTTGGTCACAGGATCCAACAACCGGCTGTAAAACTCTACATTCCCGTTAAATAACGGGCTCGCTCTGTAAACTAAAATCTTTGCTTTTATTCCATAAGCGGCTACCTTATCGATCTGTCCCAGGTAAGCCTTTTCTCTTTTGAGTTTCAGATTCGGTATGGATTCGTCAATCTGCTGAAGGATATAATCAAAGCATTTGTTCATTGGCTGCCGGTATTGCCAGATCTCCTCCATCGGAGCATTCAACTCAAGGTTCTTATCCGCGATCACGACCGGTCCGTAATGACACACCAACAGAAAATGGAAATATCCTTTCAAAAATTTAGCCTGAGCGCAAAAATCGTCATATTCACCCGCCAAAAAGTCGGGTACTAAATTGGCATGCTCCAGAAAGATGTTGCATTTCCGGATCCCTTCATACAAAGCGGTAGCACCGTTTTTACCTTCCCAAAAATTCAAAGTGACACTCGAAGGAGTCTGCAACCCTCGCATGATGCGCATCCCTTTTAAATAGGCTGCTGCGTCATGGTGCGAAAAATACTCATTCCCCAATAGAGCTACATTGTCATGACAATATTGCTCTTTGGGTAAATAACTATAACAGGCAGCCAGAGCTTGTAAGGCTTTTTCCCTATTTTCGAACATGGAGGTAATTTCTAAAATATTATCAGGTACGATGTTCAGATAATCCGTACATGATGAAAGTGTCATTATGAACAACACCACGTAATATTTTATATTCTTCATTTGTGTAATGTTTTTAAAGTTAACTAAGTCCGATTATGCTATGATCAGAAACCGATCTGAATACCCACGTTATAGACTTTTTGAAGCGGATATTTCAATCCGTCACCCCCCATTTCCGGATCCCACAGATCAAAATCACTGAATGTAAGCAAGTTTGTCCCACTCACATAAACTCGCAATTGCGAAAGATATAATTTACTCAGAACCGGTCGCTGGAAAGAATATCCCAATTCAACACTTTTCAGACGCAAAAATTTCTGATCGCGCAACCACCAGGTCGAGTTCCTTGTATTGTTCTCTTTTTCTGTCAACGACAACTTCGGCCAAAAAGCATTTACATTCGAGTTTTTAGGTGTCCAGTGATTATCCGCAATCTCTTTCAACACGTTGTGATTTTTTACAAACGGAGCTATCTTAGCTGGCTGCACAAAGAAAGAGGAACGCCCGGAACCCTGCATAAAGAAAGAAAAATCAAATCCTTTGAAGCCCACCGATGGTCCGAAACCATAGATAATCTCCGGTTTGCTTGGTGTCCCGATCGGGATTCTGTCGTTATCATCGATCACCCCGTCATCATTGATATCTTTATACTTGATATCACCCGCGCCATAACTACCCATGGTTTGAACAGGTGAGTTCGCAACCTCTTCGTCGTCGATAAACAAACGCTCGGCTACCCAGCCCCATTGTTGATCGACCGAATGACCTTTGCGATATAAATAATCGTATTTGAATACTTTCTCATCCATTTTGATGATCTTATTGGTCGCATACGTAAAGTTCACACGTGCGCTCACCCAAAAATCCTTATTGAACGAATGATTCACGTCGATTGACCAGTCCATCCCTTTTGACTCTACGATTCCTGTATTCCCAGATATCACAGCAGACAATCCCATCGAAGCAGGAAGATATTCGCGACGCTGGTAAATATTCTCGCGCCGTTCTTTAAACAGATCGAAATTGACTTCTATCGCTCTCAGAATATTGGCTTCAAAACCAAGATTCTGCTTGTAGGCAACCTCCCAGGTCACCTTTGGATTAGCATAGCGGGTAATGTTGTAACCCGGTGTATGGTTTAAAAAATCATTCCCCCAGATGGTTCCGTTCGCCATATTGCTCACTACTTCCGACAAATAAAAAAAGCGATCTTTCTCATCGGCTATATCGTCATTCCCGATTTTTCCGTATGTATATTTAAGTTTCAGAGTAGGAATCCATGTACTCAAATCCGACCAGAAAGACTCATTCGAAATCACATAAGCCAGACCGATCGATGGAAAAAATCCGAATTGGTTGTTTTTATGAAAACGTTCCGATCCATTATAACCGAAGTTAAACTCTGCCATATATCTTCGATCGTAACTATATGACAAACGCCCTGCCAGTCCCATATTTCGGGATGGAAGCGTCTCGAAGATTGTATTTCCAGGATTGGTATTCAACCGTTCGTTCTGCGTATAAACCAACAGCCCGTTCAGATCATTTTTTCCGAAATTACGGTTGTATTCGGCTGCGAATTCAAAATAGAGCCTATTATTTGCATCTTTTCCAATGACTGGATTACCCAGGGAGTTCGTTCCGGTAACAATATTTTCAATCGTGTATTTATCTGTAATTTGGTTGTAATTTTTCAGAGCATAATAATAAGGATCATACATCCGGACACTGGAGTAGCTACCATAAGACTGCACGGATGCTTTCGCTCTGAAAGAAAGCCCTTTTGTTATAAAATCCAGATCCTGACGAAGCTGCACCTGAGCCAGGAACTTGCTGCTGAAGCTATCTTTGTAGCCACGCACCATTTCCGCGTACGGATTGAGACTTTTTCCCTCCGGCCGGGTACCAAAAAGAATATGGCCTGAATACTGAGTCGATTCATCCGGCAGAAAGTATTTAGGAAAATCAACCGGATTCGCTTCCATCACGGTTTCAAACACTCTATTTCCAGAATCCTTGGGACCGTTGTATTGTTCAAACTGTGCGTTCATTTTAAAATTAATCTCCGTTGTTTTTGTGAGATTAAGATTTACGTTTGTTTGAATGTTGTAGCGGTCAATCTGAATATTGTTATTGAAATTGTTCCGTTGATCCACCTTCAGAATTCCGTTATCCCGGTTATAACTTGCAGATAAATAATAGCGTGCTTTTTTTCCACCACCCGAAATATTCAGGTTATACCGGTGGTTATATCCATGTTTGTTGAACAACTCATCATACCAGTCGATATCAGGATAAGCATAAGGATTTAATCCTCGTTGCGTATTTTCAATTTTCTGGGCACTATAATAGGCCGGCATCATCGGATTGTCGTTATACTGCGCTTCATTATACAAATTCATGTATTCCACTCCGGAAGAAAATTCATTCGTATGCGTCGGGGTAGAAAAAGAAGATTCATGCCGGAATGTAACCGATGTTTTTCCCTCTGTTCCTTCCTTCGTGTTCACCATAATGATCCCGTTGGCACCGCGGGCTCCGTACAAAGCCGTTGCTGTAGCATCTTTCATAATCGAGAAACTTGCTATATTATCCGGTTCGACACGGGCCAAATCGTTCTGAGTGATTTCGAAACCGTCCAAAAGGATCAGCGGGCCCTTCGAATAACCGAAAGAGGTTACCCCACGGATAAAAAACTGCGAATTATCGGCTCCCGGTTCACCCGATGTCTGATAAGAGATAAGCCCGGCGATGCGGCCGGCCAATCCCGTAGTCAGATTGCTCGAGGGTACCTTCAGCTCTTTGGGATTGATCGCATCAATCGAGGCAATCACACTCTCTTTCTTTTGTTTGGCGAAAGCAACGACCGTTACCTCTTCCAACTCACTTTTTTTATTCTCAAGCTTTACCAGTAATGATTTCTGATCCGTGATAACGATCTTTTGGTCATCCATTCCGACATAAGAGAAAATCAACGTTTCCGATGGCGAAACTTCAATTGAAAATGTTCCGTCAAGGTCTGTCGAGACACCTCGTGTGGATTTTGCCACCATGATGGTTGCTCCCGGCAACGGCTCCCCCATATCATCCACTACCTTTCCGGTAATGATCCGTTTTTGCTGCACAACAGTTTCTGTTGTCTCCGTTTTTCTCGATAAAATAACATGGTTCCCGTTTATCGCATAGCTTACATTTTTATTAAACAAAGCATCCAGCACGTTTGAAATTTCTTTGTTTTTAATTACGATATTGATTTTCCGGTTCACGTCGATCAGTTCTCTGTTATAAACGAACTGATAATCAGTGTTGTCTTCGATTTGATTCAAGGCATTCTCGATCGTAGTGTTTTTCAAATCCAGAGTAACAGGAACCGACTGATTCTGAACCGAACCAATCGCCGTATTAGAAACACCGGACAAACACAAGAGGAGTAAACCATGGTTTAGTTTTCGGACATGCTTTTGCATTCTGTTTTAAATTAAGGTTGTTTTTTATTCTATTTAATCGATAAGCAAATATGTGATTCCCAAAAGAAAATATTCTGGGCGTGTTATTTCAAAACCTGCTCCGGTCTGATTTAAGTCGTGTTTTTCATGGTTAGTATTTTAATTAGATGTAATGTAGATTTCATTTGTATATAATTCAATTTTTAACATCATGGTCATAGGCGCCATTTATATACCTTTTGTTGGGTATCTCTACTTTAGGTGAGTTATGGCGATTTTATTTCCCGAAGACGAAGCTTCATATTTGAGAGGCATCGTCAGACAAATCATATCCAAAATATCCGTCAGCGAACCCTGATCAAACTTAGCCTTATAAACATATTGCGAAATTTCGGGGTCATCGATAACAAACTCCGTATCATATAATTGCCCCAGTCGCTTCAGAATATCGCCCAGTTTTTCATTATTAAAAATAAGTTTTCCCTCTTTCCAGCTACAAGCCCCGTTTACATTAACCCGGGTAATTTGAGCATTCTGCGTATTCGAATTATAAGTCAGACAATCTCCGGGATTTAGCTTCACACAATCATTATTATTCTGGTAGACTTCGACCTTCCCTTCCTTCATGATCACCTTAATGATCGAATCTGAAGAAAAGCTCTCCACATTAAATTCTGTTCCGGTTGCTTTAACCTCCAGCAATGAAGTCTGAACTATAAACGGGTGCGTTTTATCCGACTGCACTTTAAAATAAGCTTCTCCCTGAAGTTGTACCTTTCTGATTTTACCTGTGAATTTTTCAGGATAAGTTAATTTGCTCCCCGAATTGAGCCAGATTTCAGAATGATCGGGCAATTGGATAAACGTAACTTTTCCGATTTCAGCAACCACTTCGATATACGTCGGTTGACTCAAATGGATAAGCAGCGATGTCGACACGACTGCCAAAAGCACAATCGAAGCAATTTTCAATAAAGGAGAGTAGATTTTCCGGAATCGTCCGACGTGAATTTTAGGACACTCCTCCAAATCGATCTTTTGCAGCACCAACGATAATGCTTCGTCTGAGGATATCGATCCGGGATCAAAAGCCGGATACGTCGTGTCATGGATATTTTTCTGTTTCAGAAAATAAAGTCTGTTTTCTTCATTTTCCTGAAACCATTGTTTCAATTCTTCCAGCTGAGCCGGGGTGGCTTCTTTGCGAAAGAATAACTGAATGATATGATCGATTGAAATTTGTTTCATAAATAATCGTTTTACATGAATAAGACGATTATCGAAACAAAACCCGCAATAAAATTTTAAAATAAATCAACAAACAAAAGAAAAAAAAGAAATTCCTGTAATTCGACTTTCAAAATTTTGAGTGCTTCATGCATGCGTAACTCGACGGTCCGCAATGACACACCCAGTTTTGCGGCAATTTCCTTTTGCTTCAGATTATCCTGATTACTAAGCAGAAAAACCTGTTTTTGTTTTTCCGGCAAATTTAAAATCGCATGATTTAATCGTGCACTCAATTCCGAATACAAAACATAATTTTCGGTATCGTAAACAGATTGCTCCAGGTCACCGATAGCAAACCAATATTCATTAAAAGCGCATTTCACTTTTTCATGACGTATATTATCAAATGCTTTATTTTTAACTCCTGCTATTAAATAAGATTTTACAGCTTTTTGAATGGTGATTTCTTTTCTGTTTTCCCAAAGAGACAAAAAGAGATTTTGAACGATATCCTCACAGACATCGCGATCCTGAATTATTGTTCCGCAGAACAGAACTAAATCCGTATAATATTTTTTAAAAACAATCGCAAAGGCATCTTTGTCCCCTTGCTTTATTTTAAGCAATAAATCTTTTTCAACATCCATAAAACTCTACTACATTTATTTATTTCCAGTGCATCATGGAGTGAATCCCTAATCATTAAGAAATAAATCACACGGATGAAATCGCCATAACTCACCTAAAGTTGAGATACCTAATAAAAGATATATAAAT
The DNA here is from genome assembly GCA_051646395.1 of Bacteroidales bacterium. Taxonomy (GTDB): domain Bacteria; phylum Bacteroidota; class Bacteroidia; order Bacteroidales; family JAUNSR01; genus JAUNSR01. The sequence continues at coordinate 2,119 of JBOFCW010000140.1, read as the reverse complement.
GAAATACACTCGTCCGAAATAGCTTTAAAACGAAATAGAAATGCATGAAAAACAAAATGCAAATTTAAATTTAATTATTTAATTTGAATCACTATTACATAATAATAGTTCGTTAATAAGTTCGATAAAACCCAATATTAGAGCTATGCGGCAATAGCCGCAAACTCAATGAGTTCTTTGAAAAGCCTGTCATTTAAGTTTCTATTCGATCTGGTACCGGGATATTACTTTCCAAAAGTTTCTTATTATCCTGAATTCAACTCAAAAATGCAGTATCGCTTTGCACATATAACTATGTTAATTTTTTATTAGTTCTTTTTTTTGTAATTTTGCTATCGAACCAATCCATAATTCCATTCCGGAATCCCCCTATTAATTCTCCACTATACAGTCGATTCCTCCACCGTCGGTGAGAGGATCCGAGCGCCGCCGGCGACCGAGTCGCTCCACCCTCGGTGCTTCGACCCGGTCGCCGACGGTGGAGAGATCTTTTCTCCGACGGTGGAGCGACTTAAACACCGACGGTGGAGGAGGTATAAGTCTCGCACTAAAATAATAATCAGTTCGGATGGGAATAATAGGTTGCTAATATCTATACAGATACTCATATACTGGTTAAGACTGCTTGATTTCAATTGTATATTCTGAAGGTACGACAATCTTTAAAAGTACTGAAAATCAGCAACTTAACCAATTATCATTATAACTACCTTTCAATATACCTCATTGTTTTTCAAGCTTTTATTTTAGTTTTTAATTACCTTTACAGAATCAACTTCTAAAATTTAATCTCATGGAAATACCTTTTGCAGAAAACTTTAAAATAAAGATGGTCGAACCGGTTTACCGAAGTGAAAGAAAAGAACGTGAAAACTGGATCAGAGAAGCTGGATACAATTTATTCAACCTGTCCTCAAAAAATGTTTACATCGATCTGCTTACCGACTCCGGCACAGGCGCTATGAGCCAGCAACAATGGAGTGCGATGATGCGTGGCGACGAAAGCTACGCCGGAGCGTCTTCTTTTCTGCTTCTCAAAGAACGGGTAAGAGAAATATTCGGATTCGATTACTTCCTACCCACCCATCAGGGTAGAGCAGCAGAAAACGTCTTGTTCTCTGCCCTTGTAAAAGCCGGTGACATCATTCCCGGAAATTCACATTTCGATACCACGAAAGGACACATCGAGAGCAGAAAAGCAGTCGCTCTGGATTGTACGATCGACGAAGCTCGTGACACTCAACTCGAAATCCCCTTCAAAGGCAATATCGACACCGGGAAACTTGAAAAAGCGATGAAGGAACACCATGAAAAAGTCCCTTTCATTCTGATCACCATCACCAACAATACCGCCGGGGGACAACCGGTGAGTCTGAAAAACATCCGCGAAGCCGCCGGAATTGCAAAAAAATACAATAAACCGGTGGTTATTGACTCTGCTCGTTTTGCTGAAAACGCATATTTCATCAAAACACGAGAACCGGAATATCAAAACAAAAGCATCCGCGAAATTGTACAGGAGATCTATTCTTATGCAGATGCCATGACGATTTCGGCCAAGAAAGACGGAATCGTCAACATGGGTGGTTTTGTTGCCATGCGGCACAAACAGTGGTACGAAAAAGCGTCGGTGTTCTGCATCATGAACGAAGGATTCGTAACCTATGGCGGCATGAGCGGCCGGGATATGGAAGCCCTTCAGGTAGGATTGACTGAAAGTACGGAATTCGATTACCTGCAGACACGAATCCGCCAGGTTCAATTGTTGGGTGATTTACTAGACGAATACGGAATTCCTTATCAACGTCCTGCCGGCGGACATGCCATATTCGTTGACGCATTAAAGTTATTACCGAACGTGCCGACCAGTGAGTTTCCGGCTCAGACCCTTTGCATCGAACTATACCTTGAAGCCGGAATCCGGAGCGTAGAGATCGGAACCATCCTGGCCGACAGAGACCCGATTACAAGAGAAAACAGATTCACCGGACTTGAACTTTGCCGATTGGCCATTCCGCGCCGTGTATATACAGACAATCACATACGGGTGGTAGCCGCAGCGCTGGCAAATATCAAGGAAAGAAACAATGAAATAACTCGGGGATATAAAATCATTCAG